>JADLBB010000001.1 GCA_020848055.1 Chloroflexota bacterium
CGGCTGGCTGCCGATCCGGGCCTGAGGCCGGCAAGGATCGTCACTTCGACGCTGGCACGCGCCAGGCAGACGGCCGACGCGATCTGGGCCGCGACGGGCGTCGAACCGGTTGGCGACGATCGGTGGCGCGAGATCGGCCAGGGCGAGTGGGAGGGCAGGACCCACGCCGAACTCGAGGTCACCGATCGGGAACGCTACCTCGCCTGGCGCGATACCGATGGCATCCGCATCCCTCCCGCCGGTGAGGCGATGGAAGCCGTCCGGGCGCGGGTGCGGGCCGCCCTGGACGACCTGCTGGCCGGAGACGGCTGGCCGGCCTGCGTCGTCAGCCACGGCGGCTCTCTGCGCGTCGCCGCGGCACTGCTCCTGGCGTTCGACGCCGAGCGTCACGTCTCGGTTGACGTCGACAACGCGTCCCTATCGGTGATCACCGAGCAGGGAGGCACCTGGGCCGTCGAGACATGGAACGACGCCCGGCACGTGCTCGGCCTCGAGCCGACGCACGTGGACGAGGCCGACGGGCGGCCGCGGGCGCTCTAGGTTCGGTCCCTGCCGCCAGCACGCCGGAAGGATCGGCGGATGGTCAACCACAGCAGCGGCAGCCGCAACCTGGCCAGCGCGGTTTCAAGCCGCTTTCCGGCGTTCAGAGTCAGGCGCTGGCCCGAGTACGCCTGCCACACCTTGCCGTCGGCCACGATTCGGATCGGGTCACGCTGCCGGGGCAACTGTTCCTCCAGCCAGCCGGCGTACTCGTAGATCGTCTCCGACGGCAGCTGGCCGACGCCGGCCCGGTTGGCCGCGGTGGTGAGCTGTTGCCAGGTGCGATCTCCGGCGGGCAGAAGTCGCAGGCGCCGGTCGGTGAGTCGCATCCGCAGCCAGACGATGACGAGCGCCGCGAACACGATGGCAGCGATGACCAGGGCGTTGCGTCCGCGATCGGCCGCGGCGCTGCCGGCCGGCGTCTGGGCGTCGGGACCGATGGCGGGCGCCCCGCTCTCGTTCGGCAGCGGCAACGGCGGCAGGCCGGCACCGTCAACCGTCTCGCGGAACTTGTCCCAGTCGAGCAGCGGATCCTCGTTGGTCGACGGCGGTCGCACCGGTCCGGCGGCCTCGCCCGAGGCGCGGAAGAACCCTGGCGAGATGGTCTTGGTGGCCTCGAAGATCTGCCAGCCATAGCCGGGGAAGTAGACCTCCGCCCAGGCGTGGGCATTGGACTCGCGAACCAGGTACGTGTCGTCGATCTGGCGCTCGCCCGGCGCGAAGCCGGTCGCCATGCGCGCCGGGATGCCCAGCGAGCGCACCATCATGACCATCGCGCTCGCGTAGTACTCGCAGTAGCCGGTCCGGTTGGCCGCAGGGTCGAACAGGAAGAAGTCGACCAGGTCCTCGCCGTCGGACGGGACCGGTGCGGTCGTGTTGTACGTGAAGCTCGGGTCGAAGCGCAGGTAGTTCGCCAGCGCCTTGACTCGTTCGTAGTCGTTGCCGGCGCGCTGCGTGATCTCGCCCACGAGGTCACTGACCCGATCGGTCAGGCCGGTGGTGTCGAGGTACAGCGCGACGACCTCGTCGGGGTAGGCGCGTCCGGCCGTGCCGAGCTGGGCCTCGGTGGCTACCGAGATCGCGGCCTGCACCTGGTACTCGTCCCCGGCGTCGGGCGCGTCCGGATGCTCGATCGCGCCGATCAGCGGCAATCCATCGGGCTCGACCACGATGGTCGGGGCGTAGATCCGCAGCGGCGAGCCGGCGGTGAACACGTTGCGCCCGATGGCCTGGCGCATCTCGATCGCGATGCGCTCGACCTGGACCGAGTCGATCACCGTCGGCCGCTCGGACGTGGGCCGGTTGAACAGCACCTCGCTGTCGGGAACCTCCCGGCGGGTGCTGTCGCTGCGGGCCCAGCCGCGCCCGGTGTAGTGGTCGTAGGTGGCGGCGCGCAGGTAGAGCGGCCGGTCCGCGGCCAGGACCAGTGCCTCGTCATCCTGGGCGAACCAGGCGCCCGACACCGTGAAGGTCGGGCCGAAGGTCGTGCCACCGATCCGCGAGTGCGGGTTGGTCAGGCTGCTGAAGGCGCCCTCGAACGAGTCGCGCACGCTGATCCAGGTGTCGTCCAGGCCCTGCCAGGCGCTGCTCAGCGGCGCTGCCACCGCCACCGAGGTCAGCGCCCAGGCCAGGGCCACGCTGCCCGCGGCGAAGATGACCCCCGAGCGCATGATGGCCGGCGTGACCTCGACCGTCTCGCTGACGCGTCGGCGCTGCCATCCCTCGCGCCGATCGGCCAGGGTGCCGAGCAGCCACAGCAGCAGCGCCGCGACCACGAAGACGATCAGCAGGCCGAACAGGTCGGTGTAGGTGGCGGACATGTTGGCCACCATCACCACACCGAGCAGGACGATGGCGTCGAGGACGCGGTTGTGACGGTAGACCGCATGCGCCGCGGTGAAGGCCGTGGTGAACAGCAGGACGCCGAGGCCGGCCGCGTACACCGTCAGCTCGGCGGTGTAGCCGGTCTGCACCAGGTCGCGCAGCCAGCTGATGGCATGCTGGTGCAGGACCAGCAGCCGATCTGCCCGGCGCGCCTCGGGAAAGTACTCGCCACCGACCGTCCACAGCACGATCCCCGCCCCGATGACCGCGGCCAGTGGCAGCGCCACCACGATGTTCGGTCGCAGCATGCCCAGGAGGACCCCGGTCAGGACGGCGACGATCGCCACCGGAACGAGGAAGCCGAGCTGATCGAGCCAGGCAGCGCCCTGCACCGACCAGGCCAGCGAGGTGGCCATGACGCCCAGCAGGCCGATGCTCAGCCAGCCGGCCCGCGGATGCAGGATGCGGTCGCGCAGCTCAGGCACTGGCCCGCATCCTGCCGCCGATGGCATCGGCGATGTTGTCGCCGCGGCCGACGAAGCGATGCTCGATGCCGTACTCGCTCAGCGCGTGCCCGATGGCGGCCAGCTGCGCGCGCGACTCGGGCCCCGGCTCCAGGCCGGCGTACGAGTCACGGTCAACCACGATGGCCAGCGCCGCCACCCCACGCCTGCGCAGGACCGACAGCGACCTGACCCAGGCGCGATCGGTCGAACCGGTGATGATGCACAGCGTCATGCCGCGGCGCAGCTGAGGCATTGTCGCGCCGACCACCTCGGCCAGCGGGTGCGAGCCGTCGGCCTGGACGTTGGCCAGCAGGTGCAGCATCTTCTGCTCCACGCGCTGGCCCCGGTCCGGCTGGTGGACCAGGATCCGGCGTGCCGAGGCGGTCATGGCCACCGAGCGGTTGTCGGCCAGGATGCGCAGCGCGATCGAGGCGGCGATGGTGACCGCGGTCTCGACCGATGAGTCGTTGCCGACCCCGGCGTGCACCGCGCGATCCAGGTCGAGCACGATCCACAGGTCGGCCGCCTGCTCGAGGTCGAACTCCTTGACGTGCAACTCTCCGTGGCGGGCGCTCGAAAGCCAGTGGATGCGGTTGATGGCATCCCCATGGTTGTAGGGCCGGACGCCGGTGACCAGGGGCGTGGCCGCCTCGAAGCGGCGCCTGGCCGGCGCGTTGCCATCGATCGGCGAAGGGGGCAGCCGCCAGTCACGCAGCGACACGACCTCGGGGAACACCACCACGTTGGAGGCATGACCGATGGTCATCTCGCTGCTGAACAGCCCGAACGGGTCACCGGTGCGCACCCGAAGCGCACCGAGCCGGTAACTCCCTCGACGGGTGAGCGTCACCTTCGACATCCACTGCCGGGTCGAACGGCCCGGTATGCCCACCACGCGCCCGGGCAGGTTGACCGGCAGGGTTGACTCGTTCGCCACCTCCACCCACGGCTTGGCGAAGCGGTCGGCATTGTCGATGCGGTAGATCGCCTGCAGCACCTCCCCGACGTGCGCCCGCGGGTTCACCACGCGATAGGTGGCCCGCACGCCGCGCAGCCCGCGGCGCGCGTACAGCCACGCGCCCACCAGCAGGGCCGCCGCCAGGTAGACCAGGAAGAACAGGAAGTTGATGCCGGTGCTGAACGCGGCGACGACCAGCGCGGTGATGACGAACAGCAGTCGCAGGTGACGGCTGAGCATCGCCATGGCGATCAGGAGATGCGCGGGCGAGCCGACTCGATCGCGGCCGCCTCGGCCACCGGCACCGAACCAAGGATCTCGCGCACGATCTGTTCTGGGTCGATCTCGCGCAGCGAGGCCTGGCTCTTGACGATCAACCGATGGGCCAGGATCGCCACCGCCAGGCGCTTGACATCATCGGGTATGACGTAGTCACGCCCATCGAGGGCGGCGAACGCCTGGCTGGCGCGATACAGGTTCAGCGAGCCGCGCGGCGAGGCGCCGAGATAGACGTCGGGGTGGTCGCGCGTGCCGTGCACGAGGCGGATGATGTACTCGGCCACGGCCTGGTCCACGTAGACCTCCTTGATGGCGGCCTGCATCTCGCGCAGCTCCTCGAGGCCCAGCACCTGCTCCACGTCACGCAGCGGATGGCGGCGCTTCTGCTCGTCCAGGATGACCAGCTCCTCCATCGCCTTCGGGTACCCGAGCCGCAGCCGCAGCATGAACCGGTCGAGCTGTGCCTCGGGCAGCGCGAAGGTGCCCTCGTATTCGATCGGGTTCTGGGTGGCGATGACAAGGAACGGCGACGGCATGGCGTAGGTGACCCCGTCGATCGTGGCCTGGCGCTCCTCCATGCACTCGAGCAGGGCCGACTGGGTCTTGGGCGTGGCCCGATTGATCTCGTCGGCCAGCACGACTTGGGCCATGATCGGTCCGGGCCGGAACTCGAACTCGGCGGTCTTCTGGTTGAAGATCGACAGCCCGGTCACGTCGGACGGCAGAAGGTCGGGCGTGAACTGGATGCGGCGAAAGCTGCAGCCGATGCTCTGGCTCAGGGCCTTGGCCAGCATGGTCTTGCCGACGCCGGGGACGTCCTCGATAAGGATGTGGCCCTCGCACAGCAGCGCCACGAGGGCCAGCCTCACCTCGTCGTGCTTGCCGACGATCACGCGCTCGACGCTGGCGATGACCCGCTCGGCGGGTGCCTGGACGTTCTTCACGTTGCGGACGCTCCCCTGCTGCTGGTCGAAGTGCGCAACACAATACCGCAGGCGCTACGCGACGCCCATGAGACGCTCCAGGCCGGCCGATGGTTCAGCGCGATATCCGGATCCACTCCGCCATGATCCGGCCGGCGATCGGCGCAGCTCTGCCCGCGCCGGAGCCGCCGCTCTCGACGATCACCGCGATCGCGATGGCCGGCGTCCCGCCCTCCTGCGCCGGGGCGAAGCCGATGAACCACGAATGCGGCGGACGATCCCCGCCAAGCTGGGCGGTGCCGGTCTTGCCGGCCGAGCGGGCGTCGGTGATGCCGTACAGGGTTATGTCAGCCTGGCCCGCGAACAGGCGACCGAGCTCGCCATTCACGGCGTCCAGCATGCCCGATCGCATGGCGGATGCCACGTCCGAGCTGACGATGCGGCGGCCACCGCCGGAGTTGAACGTCTCGAGCACCGTGTCGCTGCGGACGTGGTCGGCAGCGTGCTCGCGAACGTCGCGCACGACGAACGGCGCCGGCATGACTCCGCCGCCGGCGATGGTCGCGGCCACCAGGGCCATCTGGACCGGGGTCACCAGCGTGGCCCCCTGTCCGAACGCCGCGCTGGCCAGTTCGGCGTTGTCTGAGAAGGATCCACAGTCCCCGGCGACCGCTTCGGTCACCAAGCTGGAGGCGAAACTCAGCGCCCGATCTGCCGGCCCGATGATCCCCGGCGCGCAGAAGCCGAAGCGGCGAGCATACGACAGGAATTCGTCCTGGCCCAGGGCCAGCCCGACGTGCGCGAAGAAGATGTTGCTCGAGACCTGGAGCGCCTCCGACAGCGACCACAGCTGCGGCGTGATGCCACCGAGATCGTGCTCGGTGATGAGGAAGCCATCGACCAGCATGCCCTCGATCTCCTGCCGCGGCTGGTCTGGGAACGTCGTGGTCGGCGTGATGACGCCCGCATCGAGGGCCGCAGCGCCGGTGAAGACCTTCAGGATCGAGCCGGGAACGTAGACGCCGTGGCGGGCGCGCGGCAGGAGAGGGTCGCCGGGGTCGTTGCGCAGCGCGTCCATCGGCGCCTGGGCATCGGCCGGGTCGCCAGCCAGCGGGTTGGCATCGAAGGTGGGCGACGAGACCATGGCCAGCACCGCGCCCGTCATCGGATCGAGCGCCACGATGGCGCCCGCGTCGGGTCCGAGCTGGGCGGCGGCGAAGTCCTGCAGCCGGCGGTCGATGGTCAGCGACAGGTCGCGCGGCTGGGGCTGGCGGGCCAGCACGTCGCCGATCCAGTCCCTGATGGGATTGGTGTCCGCGCGCCCGACGAGCAGATCCTCGAAGGCGCTCTCGAGGCCGGTCGCGCCGAACCGGTGGCTCGAGTAGCCAATGACGTGGGTGAAGGCCGGATCGGCGTACGCGCGCAGGCTCAGGCCGTCAACCAGGCTCGAGGTCGCCAGCGGCTGCCCCGTCGCGTCGAAGATGGTGCCGCGCAGCAGCGCACGGCGCGCGGCGATGACCTCCGGGTTGTCGGGTCGCGTGGCCAGCGAGCGAGCCTGGACGACCTGCCACCAGGTGAGGCTTCCGGACACCAGGAAGAAGCTCAGCATGAGGTACAGCGCGAGGCGACGGACGTTGGTGGCGATCACGACGGCGCGCCTTCCTCGACGACGCTGCGATGGCTGATCGACAGCAGCAGGCCGAGCATGATGAAGCTGACCAGGATGCTCGAGCCGCCGTAACTGACGAACGGCAGGGTGATGCCGGTGAGCGGAAACAGCTTGGTGTTGCCGCCCACGATGATCAGCGCCTGCAGCCCGAGGCTGACGGTCAGGCCGGTGGCCAGCAGCGCGCTGAAGTCGTCGCGTGCCAGCGCCGCGATGCGCAGGCCGCGAAAGACGATGACCGCGACGAATGCCAGCAGCGCCAGGGAGCCGATCAGGCCGAGTTCCTCGGCGATGGCGGTGAAGATGAAGTCGGTGTGGACGTACGGGATGGTGGTGGACCCACCGAGGGTGACGAGCCCCTGGCCCAGGCCCTGGCCGAACAGCCCGCCGCGCCCGAGCGCGTACAGCGCGCGAACCTGCTGGTATCCGGCACCCAGTGGATCGGCGAACGGGTCGAGCCAGACGTCGATGCGGGCGGCGACGTGGTCGAACAACTCGTATGCCACGAAGGACCCTGCCACGAACAGGATCAGGCCGATGAGCACGTAGCTGCGCCGGCCGGTGGCCACGAACAGCATGGTCAGGAACGTGCCGAAGAACAGCAGCGCGGTACCAAGGTCGTTGAGACGGACGACCACCAGCATGACGATACCGAACAGGGCGAGCATCGGCAGCAGGTATGGAAGCGGTGGAATCGACAGGAAACCGATGCGCATGCGGGCGCTGGCCAGCACGGTGCGCGTCTCGGCCAGGTACCCGGCGATGAAGATGACGAGCACGATCTTGAGCAGCTCCCCGGGCTGGAAGCCGACCGGGCCGAGGTTGATCCACAGCCGCGCGCCGTTGACCTCGTAGCCGAACAGCATCGTCGCCAGCAGCAGGCCTATGCCGATCGCCGCCCACGAGTACTTGTAATGGCGCAGCAACCCATCGTCGCGCAGACCGATGGCGATGACCAGCATGGCGACGGCGCCGATGCCGAACCACAGCAGCTGGGTGGCCGCCATGCCAAGGTCGAACCCGAGGGCGCTGGTGCCGGCAAGGTCCTGCGGCAACCGGTTCAGCGCCACGAGGCCGATGGCGCCCGTCACCCACGCGGCCGGCAGCAGGAGCTGATCCCCACGGTGGCGGGCCAGCACCAGCACGACGTGGACGACCAGGATCACGACGCCGTAGCCCAGCGCCAGTCCGAGCGGCCCGGCCGCGAGCGTCCCGGTCAGCGCGATGTTGGTGACGATGAACCCCAGCGGCGCCACCAGCAGGATCGGGACCAGCAGCCGCAGCTCGGCACCGCGCCAGGCGATGCCCATCCGGCCGTTCAGCGTTCGAGCCGCATCCGCACCCGGCCGATGGTCAGCTCATCGCCGGAGCTGAGTGCAACGGGCCGGTCGATGCGGTGGCCGTTGACGTAGGTGCCATTGGTGCTGCCCTGGTCCTCCAGGTACCAGTTATGGCCCCGGAACGTGAGCATCGCGTGGTTGGTGCTGACGAAGTCGTCCTCGATGTAGATCGTGTTGTTCACGTTTCGCCCGATCGAGTTGATCGGCCCGAGCGCGATGACCGCTCCGGCCAACGGCTCACCGCCGGGCGAGTCGATGACGGTCAACGTGCCGATGCCCGATCGCGTGGCGGCCTGCGCTCGCTCGGCGTTGCGCAGATCGCGCAGCAGAGCGGCCGAGAAGCGGCCCAGGACGAGGTACAGCAGGGCGACGAACCCCAGCTGCAGAACGAGCAACAGCAGCCGCAGGATGTCGCCGGTCATGCGGAGACCCCGAACTCGACCTCGGTGTCGCCGATGCGGATCATGTCGCCCGGTCCGAGGGCGACCTGCGTCACCGGATGACCATTGACCGTCGACCCGTTGCGGCTGTCGAGGTCGGTGAA
>JADLBB010000002.1 GCA_020848055.1 Chloroflexota bacterium
TCGATCCGACCATCGTCGCCCAGTCCGCCCGTAACCGGTTCGCGGGCATCGTGACCCGCGTGGAGCGCGATGGCGTGGCGGCGGTGGTGGAGGTCATCGCCGGACCGCATCGGTTGGTGAGCCTGATGACCGCCGAGGCGGTGGAGGACCTGGACCTCAAAGTCGGCGACGAGGCGGTGTGCGTGGTCAAGGCGACCAATGTGATCGTCGAGATCCCGTCGGGCAGGGAGTCGCGCCCGTGAGGTGGCGCACCACCAAGGCGATGTCCGCATCGGTCCTGTTGCTCGCAGGGTGCTCGGTCATGGCCCCATCCCCGTCGTCGGGCATCGAACTGACCGTCTATGCCGCCGCGTCGCTGAAGGGAGTGCTGGCGCGAGCCGAGGCAGCGTACGAGGCGGCCAACGCGGGGGTCACGCTCACCATCTCGACCGACTCGTCGGCCGCGCTGGCCACCCAGATCGAGCTGGGCGCCCCGGCGGACGTGTTCCTGTCGGCGGACACCAAGAACCCGCATGCGCTCGCGGCCGCGGGCCTGACCGATGGCGACCCGGTTGCCTTCGCCGGCAACGAGCTGACGATCATCGTGCCGGCCGCCAACCCGGCCCGGATCATCACTCCGGCCGACCTGGCCGGAGAGGGCGTCCGGATCATCGCCGCCGGCGACGAGGTGCCGATCACCAGGTACGCGGAACGCCTGGTCGCCAACCTCGCGAGCCTGGATGGCTATCCGGCGGACTTTGGCGCCAGGTACGCGGCAAACATCGTGTCGCGGGAGGACAACGTGAAGGCCGTGGTCGCCAAGGTCCAGCTGGGCGAGGGAGACGCCGGGATCGTCTACCGCACCGATGCGGCTGCGGCCGACGGGCTGGTGGTGGTGGATGTTCCGGCGGGCGCGAACGTGCCAGCGACGTACAGCGGCGTGGTGGTGGGCGCCTCGCGGCACCCCGAGGCAGCGCGGGCCTTCCTCGGCTGGCTCGCCGGACCGGGCGGACAGGCCATCCTGGTCGAACTTGGGTTCGGGCCACCGCCGTCGTGATGGACGAACCGATTCCAACCACGCGGGCAGGAGGCTGGGGCGGCGCGGCCGTCGGCGCGCTGGCAGCCGCCTTCGCGCTGCTGCTGGGCCTGCCGGTCGTCGCCCTCGTTGTCCGGGCGCTGTTCGACGGGTCGTTGGGAGTCGCGCTGGGCTCGCCGGTGGTGGGAGAGGCGCTGTGGCTCAGCCTGGTCACGACTGCGGTCAGCCTGGGCATCACGGTGGCCCTCGGGCTGCCTCTGGCGTTCGTCCTGGCTCGCCGTCGATTCCGCGGCAAGGGCCTGTTGGAGGCGGTCGTGAACATGCCCATCGTGCTGCCCCCATCGGTGGCCGGGCTGGCGCTGCTGCTGGTGTTCGGACGGAACGGCCTGCTGTCGGGACCGTTCGAGGTCATCGGGATATCGGTGCCGTTCACCACGCTGGCGGTGATACTGGCCCAGGTCTTCGTGTCCGCTCCGTTCTTCGTCCGCTCGGCGCGCACGGGAATCGCCGGCGTGGATCGCGACCTGGAGGACGCGGCACGCGTGGACGGGGCCTCGGAGGCCACCTTGTTCCGCTCGGTTACCCTGCCGCTCGCCGGCGCATCGCTGGCCGCCGGACTGGTCATGGCCTGGGCCCGCGCCCTGGGTGAGTTCGGTGCCACGATCATGTTCGCCGGCAACGTCGCTGGCCGCACCCAGACCCTGCCACTGGTCGTCTACTCCGAGTTCGGAGGCGGGGACCTGGACCAGTCCGTCGCGGCGGCCGCGATCCTGGTGCTGGCTGCCTTCGGTGTCCTGGCGGCCGTCAGGCTCTTCGGTTGGGGTCGAGCGCTCGATGCGCGCGGGGTCTCGTGACCACGGGGCCCTAGCCGGGTGGCGCCGATACGTACTGCTTGGCGTCCTCGAGCCGCACGCGCACCCAGGCCGCACCGACCACCATCAGCGTAAAGGTCACCCACAGCCAGACCAGGATGGCCAGCACGCCGACCCCCGGGCCCAGTTCAACTGCTCGGCGCACGACGAAGGTGCCGACCAGCGCCATGGCCTCGGTCCAGGCCGCGATCAGCACTCCGATGACGATCGCGGGCAGGCCGATCACCTCGCGGGTGACCGGTACGGTCGGCACGAAGCGGTAGGCGGCGTACAAGGTCGCGATCCACACGCCTACGACCAGCAAGGGTGCGGCGACGAAAGCGATCACGTCGAACACGACGTCGAGTCCCAGGAATCCGATGTCCGACATGCGGGTCGTTATGCCGGTCAGGAACAGCATCACGGTCACCAGCGCCAGCAGCATGAAGATCGAGATCATGCCGCGCCAGATGCGCACCAGCGCGCTGCGACGCGCGTAGCCGCTGAAGACCCGCGCGAACGCCTCGTCGATGGCGCGGTAGAACGTGCTGGCGCCCCACAGCGAACCGAGCCCGGCGATGAGGCTGGCGTTCATGCGGCCCTCGAGCCGCGCGTCCATGGCGCTGGCCGCGATGCCGGCCAGGGGTGGGAAGACGTCGCCGATGGCGTCGGCGATGGCGCGACGGCCGGCCTCCTCGGGCACCAGCAGGCTGACCAGGCCGGTGGTCAGCAGCAGTGCGGGGAGCAGCGCGAAGACGGCCGCGAAAGTCAGGCCGCCAGACAGCAGGTCTCCGCCGGCAGCGTTCCAGATCGGCGAGATGCGCATCGCCAGCCGGCCCAGCTTGGTGTCGGCGGCCCATTCCATCGTCTCGTAGGCGCTATCGGTCAGGCCCTTGCGCTCAGGCCGCGCGTCACCCGGGCGGCGGGGCGCCGGATCGGGCGTCATATGCCGCGCCACTCACACGCGCGCGAGGATCTCGGCCTTCTTGGCCTCGAATTCGTCGGACGTGACCGCCCCGGTGTCGCGCAACTCCGCCAGGCGCGCCAGGACCGCCAGCGGGTCGGCCGTTGCCGGTGCGGCACCAGCTGGCTGCTCGGATGGAGCCGCGTGCGACATGGCCCCCATCAGGCGATCTCGGAACTGGTTCGGGTTCGAGATGGTCAGGAAGCGCTCGGCAGCCGCGACGCCGCCCTTGCCGATGACCAGGACGTCGCCGTAGCCGAGGCGCCCGCCCATGAACGGCACCCGGGTCTGGACGTCGGTCACGGCTGACAGCATGGTGGCCGAGGTGCGACGCGCGGCGAGGCCCTCGTCTCGCACGACGCGCAGGCTGGTGATGGCGAACACGGCGGTGCGCCAGACGATGACGTGGTAGATGATCGCGCCGATGCCGCCGACCACCAGGCCGGTGCGCACCAGCTCGAACAGGCTGATGAACCAGCCGCCGATGCCGCCGTCGGACTCGGGCAGGATAGCGCCCAGCACCCAGGCGACGAAGAGCATCGCGATCGGGATGACCGAAGCGCGCAATGGCGACAGCCAGTGCTTGGTCGTCGAGAAGACGATCTCCTCGTCCGATAGCAGGTCGACTCGGGATGACATTACGTCTCCTCAGGATGCGCCGAAGCGGCCGCCGCGATGGCGACCGCTTCGACCCTTGTTGCCCGGAGCGCTATTCGGCGGCGCGGACGTTTGCGGCGCGCGGGCCGCGCGGATTGGACTCGACGTCGAACGTGACGCTCTCGCCGCCAACGAGTCGATCGAAGTCCACCGACTCGCTCAGCCCGTCGCGATGGAAGAAGTAGTCCTTGCCATCCTCGCCGGTGATGAAGCCGAAGCCACGATCGGCGACGACCTTCTTGACAGTGCCATTGGCCATTGATAGGCCTCCTAACGGTAGGCGCCAAGGGTACATCCTTTGGACGTGTAGCATCCGCACCGATGACGTCGTCCGGCCCGATACGACCGCTCGCGCTGCGTGCCCGCATCGTCACGCCGCTGGCAGCGGGTGGGACGCTGGATCTCGCCGACGGTCTGCTCGAGACCGATGACGGCGGTCGCATCATCGGCGTGCGCCCGTGGCGAGGCGCCGCGGACGCCGCCGTCGAGGTGGCGGACCTGCGGCCGCTGGTCCTGCTGCCGGGCATGGTGGACCTGCACGCCCACCTTCCGCAGCTGCCGAACGCCGGGCTGGGGGCCGGCCTGGACCTGCTGACCTGGCTGGACCGATACATCTTCCCGCTCGAGCACGCCTACGACCGCTCCGTGGCCGAGCGGCAGGCCCCCGCGGCGTGGAGCGCGTTCGCCGCCGCCGGCACGACGACGGTGCTGGCGTACGCTGCCATCTGGCCCGACTCGACCGATGCCGCCTTCGAGGCGGCCGAGGCCCATGGCATCCGCGCGATCATCGGCAAGGTGATGATGGACCGCCTGACCTACGACGCCGGCATCGACCCTGGAAGGATCCTCGAAAGCAGCCTGCGCCAGTCCGACGAGCTGGCGTCGCGCTGGCACGGCCGGGACGGGGGACGATTGCAGTACGCGTTCACACCTCGCTTCGCGGTCAGCTGCAGCGCAGACCTGCTGCGTGAATCGGCGGCGCTGGCGCGGCTGCACGGGGCGTACTGGCAGACGCACCTGTCGGAGGATGGCGGCGAGATCAACGAGGTGCGGCGCCTGTTCCCCGACGCTCGCGACTACCTCGACTGCTACGAGCGGGCCGGCGGCCTGGGGCCGAAGTCCATCTTCGCCCACGCCATCCACCTGTCCGACGACGAGGTGCGACGGCTGGTGGCCGGCGGATCGGCCGTGGCGCATTGTCCGGCCTCGAACGTGTTCCTGGCGAGTGGCCTGATGCCGCTCGCGGCGTATCGCGCCGCCGGCATGCGGGTCGGACTCGGCAGCGACGTGGCCGGCGGACCGGAGGCGTCCATCTTCGCCACCATGCGCGCCGGCGTCGTCGTCCAACGCGCCCTGGAATTGACCGGACGGGCGGCGCCCGATGGGGCGCTGCGGCCGAGCGACTGGCTGCGTGCCGGAACGCTGGACGGGGCCGGGGCACTGGGGCTGTCGCACAGCATCGGCTCGCTCGAAGCGGGCAAGGAGGCCGACCTGATCGCCATCGACCCCGGTCTCACGACGCCGCTGCCGGGCGACGAGCAGCCGCTCGACACCGAGGACCTGCTGAGCCGGCTGATCTTCCGCACCCATCCGAACATGGTCCGCGCGGCATGGGTGCGCGGCCGGCCGCTGGCAGGACCGCCGGGAATCGGCGGCATCGGGTAGGCTAGGCGGCCGTGAAGCACATCATCGGGCTACTGGTAAATGCGGGGGCGCTGTTCGTGGCCGTCGCCATCGTTCCCGGCCTTGACTTCAGCTTCGGCCCGGACGACAGCTGGTGGAAGTTCCTGCTGGTCGCATTCATCTTCGGGCTGGTCAACTCGATCGTGCGCCCGGTGCTGCGGATCCTGACCTTCCCGGTCACGATCCTGACCCTGGGCCTGTTCCTGATCGTCATCAACGCGCTGATGCTCATGCTGACCGGCGCGATCTCGTCCGAGTTGGGCCTGGGGCTGGTCGTCGCCGACTTCGTCGCCGCCCTGCTGGGCGCGGTCGTCATCAGCATCGTCGGCATGATCCTGTCGGCCCTGGTCGGCGTCGGGCGGCTGGCCACCTGAGCGCCGGACCGATGGCGGCGGCGCGCCGCGCACCGTGGCCGGCCGGCCTGGCATTCGGGCTTGCACTTGCGGCACTCATCACGCTGGTCGGTCCGCTGGCGCTGTTCAACCCGCCGTTCGTCTCGATGCTTCAGGTCCGTCACGGCGTGGCGGCCGCGTTCGGGGAGAGCCAGTCCGAGGTTGACCGCGTAACCGGCTCGATGCTGTGGGACCTGCTGACCGACGGTGAGTTCGACGCCGCGTTCAACGGCCGGCCGCCGCTGCTCGATCCCGCGGAGCGATCGCACATGCACGACGTCTCGGTGCTGGTGCGCAGGCTGCTGCTGGTGGTGGCGCTGTCGGGGCTTGTGGCCGTCGCCTGCGCGCGCTGGCTGCGAGACGAGCCGCGGCGCCGCGGGCGCATCATGTTGGTCGCATCGGTGATCATCGGTTCGGCGGCCGTGGCAGTGGCCGTCGCCTTCGCGGTCGCGTTCGAGGCGGCCTTCCTGGCATTTCATGCGGTCTTCTTCCCGCCGGGCAGCTTCCTGTTCCCACCCGGGTCGAACCTGATCACCCTGTTCCCGGAGCCGTTCTGGTTCGATGCCTCGCTTGCCGCGGGCGCCACCATCCTGCTGGGGGCCGCGCTCGTGGCGTGGCTCGGATGGCGGCGGCTGGCGTCCCGCGGCGAGGCGTGATCTAGACTCGCACCAGCATGGGACACGGGTGGCGCATAGGTCGGATCGCGGGCATCGAGCTGCGCATCCATCCGAGCTGGCTGGTGATCGCATTCCTGATCACCTACTCGCTGGCCGTCGCGCAGTTCCCGCGCCAGTTCCCAGGCTGGAACGAGGGCCAGTACTGGATCGTCGCGGCCGCCACCGCGGTCCTGTTCTTCGGATCGGTCCTGGCCCACGAGCTGTCGCACGCCATGGTGGCGCGCCGTTTCGGCATGCGGGTCGATGGCATCACGCTGTTCATCTTCGGGGGCGCCACCAGCCTGGAAGGCGACTCGCGCACGCCGCGGGAGGAGGCGCTGATCGCGCTCGCCGGCCCGGCGACGAGCATCGCCATCGGCCTGGTGTTCATCGCGCTCGATCTGCTCGTCCCGCACCCGCAGTTCGGCGCCCTGATCGGGTGGCTGGGCTTCATCAACATCGCGCTCGGCGCCTTCAACCTCATCCCCGGCTTCCCGATGGACGGCGGCCGCGTCCTGCGCGCGGTGCTGTGGCGATGGCGAGGGGATCCGCTGGTCGCGACGCGCAATGCCGCGCAGGTCGGGCGCTTCCTGGCCTACCTGCTCATCGCGGGCGGCGTGTACATCGCGCTGCGACCCGGGGGCCTGTTCAGCGGCCTGTGGCTGGCACTGATCGGGTGGTTCCTGTCGAATGCGGCCGAGGCGACCGCGACCCAGGCCGGCGTCGAGTCGAGCCTGCGGGGCATCACCGTGCGCGACGCGATGGACCCGACGCCGCCGGCGGTGTCGCCCAACGAGTCGGTCGCCGACCTGGTGCAGGAGCGGCTGCTGAAGGGGGAGCATCGGTCATACCTGGTGCAATACGACGATGGCGGCCTGGCTGGAATCGTGACCCTGTCCGACGTGCGATCCCTGCCGCGCGCCGACTGGCCGGCCGCCCGCGTCACCGACATCATGACCCGCTTCGCCGACCTGGTCGTCACCAGCCCCGACGCGCCACTGACCGACGCGCTGCGCGCCATCCAGGAGCGCGAGGTGGATCAGCTGCCCGTGCTGGATGGCGAGGGCCGTTCGCCGGTCGGCCTGGTGACGAGACGCGGCATCCTGCGCCTGATCGAGACGCGCATGAAGCTGGGGTACTGAGAGCACCGATGCTGAGCTACACCGATGCGCTGACGCGCCTGCTGGCGCTCGCACGACCGACCGATGGTGAGACGGTGGCCCTCGCCGATGCGCTGGGACGCGTCCTGGTCGATCCGGTGGTGAGGGCGATGGTGGACGTGCCGCCCTTCGACAACTCGGCGATGGATGGCTACGCGCTGCGCGCGGCGGACACTCCGGGCCGGCTCGAGGTGGTGGGGGAGTCGATGGCCGGTGCCGCCTCCGTGTCCGATGTACGCCCCGGCAGCGCGGTCGCCATCGCCACCGGGGGACCCATGCCGGCCGGGGCCGACTCGGTCGCCCCGGTCGAGGACGTCGACCTCGTCGGCGGCACGCTGGTGGTGCCCGCCGCGGTGACGCTCGGGCGGCACGTGCGATCGAGCGGGCACGACACGCGCCGCGGCGAGGCGGTGCGCCTGGGCGGGTCGCTCACATCCCCACGACTGGCGGTGCTGGCGTCGATGGGCCTGGGTCGCGTGGAAGTCCGGCGCCGGCCGCGGGTCGCGATCATCTCGACCGGCGACGAACTGGTCGAGGCGGGCGCGATGCTGGGCCCGGGGCAGATCCACGACTCGAACTCGGTGGCGCTGGCCGCGGCCGCCGTCGAGGCCGGCGCGGAGGTGGCGGTGCTTCCACGCATCGCCGATGAGGCCGATGCAGTGGGTGGCGCGCTGCGTTCGGCGGCGGCCGGCAGGGACCTGGTGGTCACCTCCGGCGGCGTGAGCGTCGGGCCGCGCGACCACGTGCGGGCCGTGATCGAGGCCGATGGACGCCTGGACTTCTGGCGCGTCGCCATCCAGCCCGGCAAGCCGCTGGCGGTGGGAAGCCTGGACGGAACCCTCGTCATCGGCCTGCCCGGCAACCCGGTCAGCGCGCTGGTCACCTTCGAGCTGTTCGTGCGGCCGTTCCTGCGCGCCATGGTGGGCCTGGCCGGCGACGGCCGAACCCGCCTGGGCGCGACCGCGAGCGCCAGGCTGCCCAAGGATCCACGCCGGCGCGCGTTCATGCGGGTGGTGGTGAGCAGGAGCGCCGGCGGCGAGCTGGTGGCCGACCCGGCCGGCGGCCAGATGTCGTCGCAACTGCGGCCCATGGCCGAAGCGAACGCGCTGCTGGTCGTGCCCGAGGGGGTCGAAGCCGCCGAAGATGGCCAGGAATACGAGGTGATCATGCTCGAAGCGGTCAGGGACCAGGCGCCATGAAGCCCACTCATCTCGACGCGGACGGCGCACCGCGCATGGTGGACGTCGGCGACAAGCCGGTGAGCGTTCGCCGGGCCGTGGCCGCGGCCGTCGTCCGCATGCGCCCCGACGTGCTGGCCACCCTCCTCGACGCGGGCGGCCCCAAGGGCGACGCCTTCGTCACCGCGCGCCTGGCGGGGATCGGTGCGGCCAAGCGCACCAGCGAGCTGATACCGCTGTGCCATCCGCTGCCGCTCGATCGCGTGGACGTCGAGCTGACCGCGGATCGGGAGGCGGGCACGGTAGCCATCCGGGCCGAGGCGCGAGTCACCGCGCGCACCGGCGTCGAGATGGAGGCCATGACCGCCGCCAGCGTGGCGGCGCTGACCATGTACGACATGGCAAAGGCGCTCCAGCGCGACATCGTCATCGAGCGCGTCGCGCTGGTGGCCAAGACCGGCGGCCGCTCGGGGAGCTTGCCGGCGCCACCGCCCGCAGCGCACGAGGCGGTCGTCGTGACCTGCTCGAATCGCTCGGCGGCCGGAGAGCGCGACGATGCCTCGGGACCGGCGCTGGTGGCCGCCCTGCGCGATGCCGGCTTCGACGTTGCGCCCGACGCGATCGTGACTCCCGACGACGCCGGCCAGATCGAGGCGCTGCTGTCCGGGCTGGCGGATTCGGGATACCGGCTGATCGTGACCACCGGCGGCACGGGCCTGTCGCCGACCGACGTGACGCCGGCGGCCACCCGCCGGGTCATCGATCGCGAGGCACCCGGCCTGGCCGAGATGATGCGCGCCGCGGGCATGGCGTCGACGCCGATGGCCGCGCTGTCTCGCGGCGTGGTCGGGTCGCGCGGTCGGACGCTCATCGCCAACCTGCCCGGTTCACCGAGAGGAGCGGCCGAGTCCCTGGCCGCCCTCCTTCCCGTCCTGCGCCACGCCATCGAGCAGCTCGCCGGCGGCGATCACTGACCATCGCGGCCGCTTGCGACCGAAGGCGCGATCGCGGGCTCGCTGGCGCCGGTACCATGGCACCCAATCATGCAGACCGGAATCCCGTATTACCCGCTGATCGTCGTGCCGATCGCGCTGGCGATCGTCCTGTTCTGGCGGCGTGCGCGCTGGCACCTGGCGATCCTGCGCGAGGGCCGGCCGCTGGACCGGACCGGACGCATCGGTCAGCGGATCGCGTCGCTCGGCGTCTTCGTGCTCGGGCAACGGCGGCTGCTGCAGGATATCGGCCCTGGGCTGACGCACGCCTTCGTGTTCTGGGGCTTCCTGGTCCTGCTGGCCACCACCGGCAACTACCTGACCAACGGTCTGGTGGAGGCAATCCTGGGCTGGCCGCTGGGTGGGCTCGCATGGAGCGTCGTGACCTTCTTCGCGAACCTGTTCGTGGGGCTGGTGCTGGCATCGGTCGTCTACTTCGTGGTGCGGCGCACCCTCGTTCGGCCGCCGCGCCTGGCACTGACGCGCGACGCCTTCATCATCCTGGGCCTGATCTTCTTCATAGTCCTGACCGAGCTGTTCGGCGACGCGTTCGCCTACGTGCTCGATCCCGGGCACCACGCCAGGCCGTGGGCGATCCTGGCCGGTCCGCTGGCCGGCGTGCTGGAGCCGCTGGGTCAGCACGTGGCGCAGGCCGGCTTCGGCATCATGGCCTGGGTGCACATCGTGCTGGTCCTCGGCTTCGGATCGTACCTCCCCTACAGCAAGCACCTGCACATCATCAGCAGCGAGCCCAACGTCTATTTCCGCAACCTCGAGCCACGCGGGGCGCTGCGCAAGATGGACCTCGAGGCCGAGCCGGCCCCCGGCGAGCCCGAGCTGGTGTTCGGCGCCAAGGGCCTCAAGGACCTGACCTGGCGCCACCTGCTCGACCCGCTGGCCTGTACCGAATGCGGGCGCTGCATGGAGTTCTGCCCGGCGTCATCCACCGGCAAGATCCTGAGCCCGAAGCACCTGATGGAGGGCCTGCGCGACCAGATCTGGGCCGCCGAGACGGCGCTGGCGGCCGCGGCATCGGCGCAGCGGGCGTGGAAGGGTGGTGCCGGCGGCGGGGCGGAGGCCGCCGACGAGACGCTGCGGCTGGCTCGCGAGCGCGCCGACGAGGCCCTGCGCCTGCCGCTGGTCGACAACGCCGTACCCGAGGAGGCGATCTGGCAGTGCACGACGTGCGGCTGGTGCGTGGAGGGCTGCCCGGTACTGATCGAGCACGTCGACACCATCGTCGAGATCCGCCGCAACCTGGTGCTCGAGGAGTCGAAGTTCCCCAAGGAGCTCAATATCGCGTTTCGCAACATGGAGAACGCGGGCAACCCGTGGGGCCAGCCGCGATCGGCCCGGCTGGACTGGGCCAAGGGCCTCGACGTCGCGGTGCTGGGCGAAGGCGATGGCCCACCTGTCCCGGCGGCCGCGACCACGCCGTGGCGGACGGTGCTCGAGACGCGGCCGAGTGGGGACCCACTGGACGGCGGCGTCCTGTACTGGGTCGGCTGTGCCGGCGCGTTCGACGATCGCAACCGCAAGGTCGTGCGCGCCATGGCCCAGCTGCTGCGCCAGGCCGAGGTGCCGTTCTGGGTGCTTGGCCCGCGCGAGACGTGCACCGGCGACCCGGCGCGCCGGGCGGGCAACGAGTACCTGTTTCAGATGCTCGCCGAGGAGAACGTGGCCACCCTGACGGGTGCGCACGCCGAGCACGGAATCCGCACCATAGTGGCGACCTGCCCGCACTGTTTCAACACCATCCGCAACGAGTACCCGCAGTTCGGACTGCGGGGCGTGCAGGTGATCCACCACACCCAGTTGCTCGACCGCCTGGTTGCCGAGGGCCGGCTGGTCCCCACCGAGCACCACGAGGCGATCGTCGCCTACCACGACGCCTGCTACCTCGGGCGCTACAACAACATCTACGACGAGGGCCGCCGGGTGGTGGAGTCGGTCCCGGGGCAGTCGATCGCCGAGATGGAGCTGCACCACCGCAAGGGCATGTGCTGCGGCGCTGGCGGCGCGCGCATGTGGATGGAGGAGCGCGAGGGCCAGCGCATAAACCACCGGCGGGTCGAGCATGCCATTGCCACCGACGCGACCGAGATCGCGACCGCCTGTCCGTACTGCCTGATCATGCTGCGCGATGGGACGACCGACCTGGAGCGGACCGATATCGCCGTCCGCGACGTCGCAGAGCTGCTGGCCGACGCGACCGGCGCCTGGACGCGCGACGCCCCGAACGGCGAGGTCGTCCCGACGGCCGACGCATAGTCCGTCAACCACATGGAACCGGAGGCACGCCCCCGCGCGTGGGCCGTGTTGGCGGTCGCATGGCGTCGCCACGGAACAGGATCCGTTCTCGGCGTCACGATAGGGAATCCGCAATGTGAAGGGCCATTGCGGCACGGAATCGGTTGCACACCGGGCTGAAGCCGCCTAGACTGGCCGGGATGGCCATTCGAAGTAACCGAGGGCGCACGCCGCATCCGGCGCTGGACGACCTCGACCGGGCGATCATCGGATGCCTGCAGGCCGACGGCCGGCGACCGTACGCGCGGATTGGCCGTGAGCTGAGCGTCCCGGAAGCCACGGTTCGGCAACGCGCCGAGCGGTTGGTCGAGCGCGGCGTGATCCAGATCGTCGGCGTGACCAACCCGCTGGCGATGGGCTTCGGTCAACCGGCGCTGATCGGCATGCGAGTCGAGCCCGGGCGGATCGAGGAGATCGCCGAGCGCATCGCAGGGTTGCCGGAGGTCACCTACCTGGTGGTCGTCGCCGGCCGGTTCGACCTGCTATGCGAGGTGGTGTGCGAGGACAACGAACACCTGTTGAGCGTCCTCACCGACCGGCTGGCTGCGATCGAGGGCATCCGTTCGACCGAGACCATGGTCGAGCTGCGGTTCGTGAAGGAGAGTTACCAATGGGGCACCCGCTAGGAGGACAACCGTGACCGTGACCGAGAACCGCATCGATCGAACGCGGATCACCGACATCGCGACGCGCGAGGAGGCCGAGTACCGCCGTCGCACGCCGCGCAGCGCCGAGCTGTTCGAGCGCGCGCGCCGGTCGCTTCCGCTGGGGGTGGCCAGTTCGTTCCAGGCCTATGACCCGTATCCGCTGTTCATGACCGATGCGCGCGGCAGCCGCATCACCGATGCTGACGGCAACGAGTACATCGATTTCGACATGGCCTTCGGCGTGCTGGCCGCCGGACATTCGCACCCGCTCGTGGCCCAGGCGCTGGCCACCCGGGTCGCCAACGGCACCTGCTACACGTTCCCGGTGGAACAGGGCATCGCCCTGGCCGAGGAGATCAAGTCCCGATTCGGTGCCGACTGCGTCCGCTTCAGCAACTCGGGCACCGAGGCCACCATGGATGCGATCCGCGTGGCCCGCGGCTACACCGGACGCGAGAAGATCGTCAAGTTCGAGGGCGGCTACCACGGCCACCACGACGACGTGCTGGTGAGCATCCAGCCACCGCGCGAGCTGATGGGCCAGGCGGAATCGCCTGCGACTGTGCCGGCCAGCGCGGGGATCCCGCGCAGCCGGATCTCCGAGACGATCATCGCGCCATTCAACGAGCCCGACATGGTGGCCGCCATCCTGGAGGCCCACGCGGGCGAGATCGCCGCGATCATCGTGGAGCCGGTCCAGTTCAACATCGGGGTGGTGCCACCGAAGCCCGGCTTCCTGGAGCGCCTGCGCGAGCTGGCCGACGAGCACGGCACCGTGCTCATCTTCGACGAGGTCAAGACCGGCGTGGTCCTGGCGTGGGGCGGCGCGTACGAGTACTTCGGCGTCAAGCCGGACCTGTTCTGCCTTGCCAAGAGCATCGGCGGTGGCGTGCCGATCGGTGCTTTCGGTGGCCGCGACGCGGTCATGCGCTCGATCGAGTCGCTCGAGGGAACGCCGGCCTTCAGCGCCGACGCGGCCGGCACCGGCATCGACCGCACCACGATCCCCGGTGGCGCGACGCGCGTGGCGCATCTTGGGACGTTCAACGGGAACCCGCTGTCGATGACCGCCGGCCTGGTGACGCTGACGCAGGTGCTGACCCGCGACGTGTACCCGCGCCTGCATGCCATGGCCGACCGGTTGACGGCCGGCTGTGCCGACATCCTGGCCGAGCACGGCCTGCCGGGCTACGCGATCAACGTCGGTCCCAAGGGATGCGTCATGTTCACCCCGGAGCGGGTGACGAACTATCGCGACTTCATCGGCCTCGACTCCGAGTTGTGGACCGCGAGCTTCTTCTACCTGGCCAACCGCGGCATCCTTCTGCCGCCTGGACCGGACGACCAATGGACGCTGTCGGTGCAGCACACCGATGCTGAGATCGACCGCTACCTCGCGGTCTTCCGCGATTTCGCGACCGAAATTACGATGTAGAATCCGTAAGTAATGCTGGAGCGCACGGCGCGACCTCTCAGGGGCCTGGGCAACGGCCTTGCCAGCGCGGTGGATGGCTTCTATCGCCTGGCCGGCGGCCCGGGCCGCCTGCTGCAGGACCTGCTCAACGGATCATGGCTGGGCCACTCGCTGCACGCGCTGGTGGTGGACGTGGTCGTGGGCGGCACGACGGTCGTGCTGTTCCTTGACATCCTGCGCGTGGCGTTCGGGGTTGATGACCTGGCCATCGCTTCGACCTGGGCCCTAGGCCTCGCGACCCTCGCGGCGCTGGCGGGCATCGCCAGCGGGCTGACCGACTTCAAGGACACGCCGCCCGACAGCGATGAGCGCGACGTCGCTGTGCTGCACGGAGCGCTCAACATCGTGTCCAGCGCGTTCTTCGTGGCCTCGTTCGTCGCGCGCATGGGTGATGCGCACACGACCGGCTTCTGGCTGCTGCTGATCGGGTACGCGATGGTCACCATGGGCAGCTACATCGGTGGCCACATCGTCTTCAAGTACGGCTACATGGTGAACTACAACGCCTTCAGCAAGGGGCGTCGCGCGAAGTCGTTCACCGCGGTGGCTGTCGCCGCCGATGTGCCGGAGGCCACGCCAACGAAGGTCATGTTCGGATCGACCGCGGTCATGATCGTGCGACGCGGCGATGTGGTCCACGCGCTCAAGGACACCTGCTCGCACGCGGGCGGACCGCTGTCGGAGGGCGAACTGGTGGGCGACACGATAACCTGCCCCTGGCACCGCTCGGTGTTCAGGACCGCCGATGGGGCCGTGCTGCACGGTCCCGCCGGCACGCGCCAGGTTTCGTATGCGGCGCGCATCCTGGACGGCCAGATCGAACTGCAGGGGCCGCGCGACTGAACTTGCCCGCGTGGCAGCGGTGCGAACGTGTCAGTCGAACTCTGCACGATCGCACGTCGTGCATGTCCGGGGGACGGAGGCCGCACTGCCATGGGCCGTCCTGGTACCCCGGGACGCCGGCGGCCCACCTCCACCATCACTCGGGCCCGCAGATGGGCTAGACTCGAAACCGCCGAGCCAAGTCCATCCCAGCCGGATTCACGCGTCCGAGGAGTCGAGTGACCTACCTGCCCAGCGCCGATCACGACGACCTGCGCTCGGTCGTGCGTGAGCTGGCCGAGGAGCGGATCGTTCCACGGGCCGCCGAGATCGACCAGCGCGCCGAATTCCCCTGGGACCTGAAGGAGCTGTTGGCCGGGCAGGACCTGCTGGGCACGTGTTTTGAGGAGCGCCACGGCGGTACCGCCCTGGACGGCGTCGCGCAGTGCATCGTGGTGGAGGAGATCGCCCGCGCCGACGCCACCACCAGCCTGATCCCGATCGTGCAGAAGCTCGGCTCGCTGCCCATCCTGCTCGCCGGCAACGATGAGCAGAAGGATCGGTACTTTCCACGCCTGGCCTCGGGCGAGTGGCTGATCGCCTTCGGGCTGACCGAGGCTGCGGCCGGCAGCGATGTCTCGGCAAACCGGATGCGGGCCAAGCGTGACGGCGACTCCTATCTGCTCCGCGGCAGCAAGCGGTTCATCACGCACGGCTCGGTCGCCAACGTGCTGACCGTGTTTGCGTTGACCGACCCCGACGCGGGAGGACGCAAGGGGATGAGCGCCTTCATCGTCGAGACCGATACGCCGGGCTTCTCGTCGCCACGCCTGGAGCACAAGATGGGCATCCGTGGCTCGCCCACGGCGGAGCTCAACTTCGACGACGTCCGCGTGCCGGCCGCCAACCGGCTGGGCGACGAGGGCGACGGCTTCAAGATCGCCATGGCCACCCTGGACCGATCGCGGCTGGGCATCGCGGCCCAGGCCGTCGGGATCGCACAGGGGGCGCTGGACGCCGCGGTCGCCTACGCGGCCGAGCGCGCGCAGTTCGGCCAGCGCGTCGTCGATTTCCAGGGGATCCAGTTCATGCTCGCCGACATGGCCAGCGGGACCGAGGCCGCCCGGCAGCTGACGTACGCGGCGGCCGCAAGGGTGGACGCCAACGCCACCGATCTGCCCTACTGGACCTCCAGCGCCAAGCTGGTCGCTGGCGACACCGCCATGCGGGTCACGACCGATGCCGTGCAGGTGTTGGGCGGATACGGCTATATCAACGAGTACCCCGTCGAGCGCATGATGCGCGACGCGAAGATCACGCAGCTCTACGAGGGGACCCAGCAGATCCAACGTCTCGTCATCGCGCGCCAGGTCCTGCAACGGGCCGGCGTGGCGAAGCGGGCCAGCAGCTGAGAAGGAGCGAACACACCGATCGTGAAGATCGTCGTCTGCATCAAGCAGGTCCCTGCCACCGGCGCCGACAAGCGCTACACCGATGACCTGCGCCTCGATCGCGCGTCGGCCGAGGCCATCATCAACCCGCTCGACGAGTACGCCATCGAGCAGGCCCTGCGCCTGGCCGATGACGGTGTCGCCGATGTCATCACGTACCTGACCATGGGGCCCGAGTCCGCCTCGGAGGCACTGCGCCGGGCGCTGGCGATGGGAGGCGACGACGCCGTCCTGGTCAGCGACCCGGGCCTCGCCGGGTCCGACGAGTGGGTCACCGCGCGCGTCCTGGCCGCGGCGCTCGATCGCCTGGCGCCGGACGTGGCGCTGATGGGCATGGCGTCCGATGACGCGCGGGGCTCGCTCGTTCCCGGAGCGGTGGCCGCCATGCGCGACGTGCCGCTGCTGTCATACGGCGCCGAGCTGCGCGTGGCCGGCAACGAGGCTCGCGTGCGCCGCCTTTCGTCGGATGGGTTCGACTGGATAGCCGCCCCCCTGCCGGTGGTCGCATCGCTCACTGACCAGGTCGGTGAGCCGCGCTATGCCAGCCTCAAGGGCATCATGGCCGCCAAGCGCAAGCCGCTCGAGACGTGGACGCTGGCCGACCTCGGCCTGTCCGCCGCCGAGCTGCACGGCGGGGCGCTGACGCGCGTGACAGGCGCGCGGCCGCCGGAGGCCAAGCCGCCCGCCGAGCGGGTGGAGAACGTCACCCCCACCGAAGCCGCGGCGCGCATCGCCGACTGGATGGCCGCGAGGAAGCTGATCTGATGAGCACCAACGATATCCTGTTCTTGGCCGAGTTCGACGCCGGGCAGGCGACCCGGTCCGCCCTGGAGCTGGCCGCCGGTGCAGCGGCGCTCGCCGCCCAGTCCGGTGGCGAGGCGGTGGCACTGGCGTACGGGCCCGGCGCCGCGGACGGTGCCGCGGGCCTGGGCGCGCACGGCGCCGCGCGCTGCGTGGTGCTGGGCGACGAGCGCAGGCCGGCCGTCGTCCACGCGCCGGCCGCGACCGCGGTGGCGCGCGAGGGGGCGCTGGCGCTGCTGGCCCCAGCCACGCCGAACGGTCGCGACCTGGCAGCCGCCCTCGTCGGCAGCCTCGGGCTGCCAGCCTTCGGACCGGTGCGCGCCGTGCGCCTCGTCGACGGCACGCTGGAGACGGAGCAGGCCACGCTTCAGGGAGCGGTCATAACCACCTCGCGGCCGAACGAGGGCGCGCCGTCACCATCGGTCGTGCTGGTCCTGGCCAACACGTTCACGCCGATCGAGGGCGGCACGGGATCGGCGGCGGTCAGCACCGCGCCGACCGACGACGGCGAGTCCGGCCTGGCTCGCGCGACCATCGCCGAGAGCCAGCCGGCCGAGGCCACGGTCGTGAACCTCGAGGAAGCGACCGTCATCGTCGCCGGCGGTCGCGGCGTCGGGAGCCAGGAGGGCTTCGGCGTCCTGCAGGAGCTGGCGGACGTGCTGGGCGGCGCGGTGGGCGCGTCGCGGGCCGCGGCCGATGCGGGCTGGGTGCCGTACCAGCTGCAGATCGGTCAGACCGGCAAGGTCGTCAAGCCCTCCCTGTACATCGCGGTCGGGATCAGCGGTGCCATCCAGCATCGGGTGGGCATGCAGAGCGCCGAGCACGTCATCGCCATCAACCGCGACCCGGATGCGCCGATCGGCGAGTTCGCCGACCTCTTCGTGGTCGGGGACCTGTTCGGCGTGGTGCCAGCCCTGACCGACGAACTGCGTCGGCGACGCGGTGAGTAGGGTAGGATCCGCGCGATGCGTGCCTTGTTCAGCGGTCGACCGCGGCGTCACTTCGGGTTTGGCAACGAGCTCGGGAGTTACCGCAACCAGCTCCACGAGCTCACCGCGCGCATCGACGGACGCCTGGCGCAGGCCGTCGATGACATAGAGGCCCTGCGGCGCCGCGACCTCGATCCCGATGAGGCGATCGGCCGCCTGGGAGGGCACGAGGATGCGCTCGACGGCGACTCGAACGCCATGATGGAGATGATGGCGCCCGAGGAGCTGCACGGCCTGCACATGGAGTACGAGGCCAACCTGGAGCGCGCGCTGCGCGGCATCGTGACCGTGGAGCGCGGGTGCGGCATCACCCGCCTGCGGCACCGCCCGCCGGATGACGAGGAGCCGCACGTGTACTACAAGCGCGGCCACGCCAACGTCACGCACGCCCGGTTGCGCATGGCCGAGATCGTCGAGGTCCTGCTGACCTGGGAACCGGGCCTGCCTGCCGAGGCCACGGTCACCACCCGGATGGAGCGCCAGCGCGATCGGTGATCCACGGAGTCGCGTCCTGGCTCTCCAACATCTTGTGGTATGCTCCCCCTCGGTACCACCCTTGGTATGGTGTGCCGAACCAAGACCCGCTGGAGCACCACGCCGACCATGCGATGCCCCCGATGTGAGGCCACCGGCACGCGCGTCATCGACTCGCGCGACCTGGAGTCCGGTGCCACGATCCGCCGGCGACGCGAGTGCGAGTCGTGCGCGTATCGCTTCACCACCTACGAGCGACCCGAAGGCGCGCGCCTCGTCGTCGTCAAGCGCGACGGAGGCCGCCAGGACTTCGACCGCGGCAAACTGCTGGCGGGGTTACTCAAGGCGCTCCAGAAGCGGCCCGTCACGCTGGACCGCATCGAGGCCGCGGTCGACGACATCGAGGCGCAGCTGCGTGCGGCTGGCGAGGCGGAGGTCGCCTCGACCGAGATCGGCCGCCTGGCGACCGACGCCCTGCGCGAGCTCGACCAGCTTGCCTACATCCGCTTCGCATCGGTGTATCACGCCTACGACGACATCGAGACGTTGCAACGCGAGGTTGACCGGCTCATCCGCGGCCGTCGCGGGTAGGCGGCCCGCGCCCGCCGCCGCGAGTACCATCGGCGACGCATGATCCTGTCCGACCGCGACATCCGCGCCGAGATCACCGCCGGCCGGATCGTAATCGACCCGTTCATGCCCGATGCGGTCCAGCCATCCAGCGTGGACCTGCACCTGGGCAACCGGTTCAGGGTGTTCCGCAACAACCGGACCCCGGTCATAGACCCGCGGGAGGAGCAGCCGGAGCTCACCGAACTGGTGGAGATCGCTGGAGACGACCCGTTCGTGCTGCATCCCGGCGAGTTCGTGCTGGGCGCGACGTTCGAGCGCGTCGCGCTGCCCGACGACCTGGTCGCACGGCTCGAGGGCAAGAGTTCGCTGGGGCGCCTGGGACTGCTGATCCACTCGACCGCCGGATACGTGGATCCCGGCTGGGAGGGCACGCTGACCCTCGAGCTGAGCAACGTCGCCAACCTGCCTATCAAGCTGTATGACGGCATGAAGATCGGACAGATCAGCTTCCAGCGCCTGTCCACGCCGGTCGAGGTCGGTTACGGCGACGCGCGCATCGGCAGCAAGTACCGTGGCCAGACCGATCCGACCGCCAGCCGCTACCACGCCGACTTCGACCGCGGGCGCGCGCGCCGATGAGCACTTACGAGATTGGTGCGGCGCGCGCCTACGCCGGGGGCGCCTCGGTGCGGGTGGTGCGTGCCGGCTGGTTCCGGCCCGATGCCGGTGGGTTCTTCGGCGTCGTCCCGCGGCCGCTGTGGAGCCGCCTGGTCGAGACCGACGAGCGAGGCAGGCTGGCTTGCCGGCTCAACCTGCTGCTGGTCGAGGCCGACGGCAAGCGGGTGCTGGTCGAGACGGGCACCGGCGTGCGGATGGATGCGAAGGACCGCGACATCAAGGGCGTCGAGGGCGGCGACCCGGTAGAGGCGCTGAGAGCCGTGGGTGAGGACCCCGCCAGCATAGACTTCGTGGTCGTCAGCCACCTGCATTACGACCACGCCGGCGGCATGCTCGACAGTGACGGGAATCCCGCGTTTCCGAATGCGCGATACGTCGTCCAGCGCGACGAGGCCGAGGCGGCGCATGGCGACGAGCTGCGCCTGCAGGGCATCATGGAGGTGGAGCAGCTGGACGCGGTACGGGCGGCCGGCCAGCTGGCCGAGGTCAACGGCGAGGTCGAGCTGGTCGGTGGCGTCCGCGTGATGCGCACCGGCGGCCACACTCGTGGCTCGCAGGCGGTCCTGATCGGCGCCGAGCAGCCGCGCGGGCGAGCCGGCGACCCCGCCGGACGCGCCATCTTCTGGGGCGACCTGATCCCGACGCGCTGGCAGGTCCCGGTGCGCTGGACGAGCGCCTACGACGACTACCCGATCGACGCGATCGAGGTCCGCAACGTCCTGGTGGCGCGTGCCGCGGCGGAGGGTTGGGACTGCTACTTCACGCACGATCCAGGCGATCTGCCGATCCGGATCGTCGCGACCGAACGGGGTGGCTTCCGGGCCGCCGGCTGACCCCGA
>JADLBB010000003.1 GCA_020848055.1 Chloroflexota bacterium
AGCGAGGTGCGGCCCGAGCTGAGCGTGACGGAGCCAATCAGAGCGGCGGGACGCCCAATAATCGGCCCACAGCGGCTGTTTGCGACCGATGATCACGCGCAGCGGCCGCAATCAGCCCAGCACGGATGATTGCGATCGACTCTCGTCAAGCGCCCGCAAGCTGCCACCGGACCGGCCAGGCCCTGGGGCCGCTGACCCCTACTGCACCAGGTACAGGTCGGTGGGGTTCGTGTTCAGCCGCTCCCCACCGTCGGCGGTGCAGATCACGATGTCCTCGATCCGCGCACCCCACCGATCGCGGATGTAGATCCCCGGCTCGACGCTGAAGGCGTTACCCACCACCAGCGGCTCGGCGTTGGAGGCCACGATGTACGGCTCCTCATGGGTCTCCCGCCCGATGCCATGGCCCGTCCGATGCAGGAACGCATCACCGTAGCCGGCATCGGTGATGATGTCGCGCGCCACCGCGTCGAGCTCCGCGCCACTGATGCCGGGCCGAACGGCGTCGCAGGCGGCGCGCTGGGCGCGCTGCAGCACCTCGTACAGGGCAAGGAAGTCCGCGGGTGGCTCGCCGGCGAAGGCCGTGCGCGAAGTGTCGCTGGCATAGCCGTCGCGCGTGCCGCCGATGTCGATCACGATCGCGTCGCCGGCGCCGATCACCCGCGAGCCCGCCGTGTGATGCGGGCTGGCCGAATTCGGGCCGGAGGCGACGATGGCGAATCCCGCGTCGTCGTGGCCGGCGGCGATCAGCAGGTCGCGGATGTGGCGGCTGACGTCGGACTCGACACGCCCGATCAGCGGTTCGGAGGTGATGGCCGTCATGGCCTCGTCCGCGGCCGTCGCGGCGGCCCGCAGGCGTTCGATCTCGTCGGCATCCTTGACCTGGCGCAGGCCGCTCATCGTCGGCCCGGCTGTCACCATCTCGGCCGGATCGAGGGCGGCACGCAGCCGCAGCGCGAAGCGCGCCCACATCTGGTCCTGCAGGCCGACGCGCCGAACGCCGCCCACCAGGCGACGGACGAGCTGGACCGGGTCATCGGTCTCGTCCCAGGCGTGGATCTCGAGGTCGGCGTCCAGGCCGTCGAGCTCGTGGCGCGCCAGCGGCTCCTCCAGCCGTGGCAGCACCAGCGCCGGTTGACCATCGGCCGGAACGACCAGGCAGGTGAGGCGCTCCATGGCCGGCGCCCGGTAGCCAAGCAGGTAGGCGTAGTCCTCCGACGGGGTGATGAGCAGGGCGTCGATGCCACGATCGCCCGCCGATGCCGCCGCCCGGCGCAGGCGCTCCCGGTGTGTGGATACGCTGGAGGTCACGTCCGAAGCCTACACCGATGGGTCATTGACCATTCGCACCGCAGAACCCATCATGGTCCGATCACCGACGTGTGACATTGTCATACGCGTGATGACTGGAGAACTTCCCCGGGTGAGGTACGGCACCGCGCGCATCGCAGCCACGGCTTCCGCAGCCGCACTTGTGCTCGGGGCGCTCCTGCCCGCCCCACCGACGTTCGGCGTTGACCCGCTGACCGATGCGCGAGCGGCCGTCAGCACCCGCACGGGCGTCCCGACGGCGGCGCTGCGACTGGTCAACCAGCGACCAGTGGCGGTGGGGGCCGATCAGGCGGGCCTGTGGGCGGCCAAGTTCCTCGATCCGGCCACCGGCCGGGTCCACGTCGCCTATCGCACGGGCAACCGAACCGGCGGATCCGAGTTGCTGGCCGATGCCCAGGCCGCCGCGCAAGCATCGCTGACGGCGATCGAACGCAAGGCCGACGCGCCGCTGCGATCGGCCATCGAACGCACGCCGAACGCCACGCTGCCGGTGGGCGCCTGGCTGGCCGTCGATACCTCCGCCGCCGAGGCCGCCGTCCGTGCCGCCCATCCCGAGGTGACGTGGTTGGGCAATCGGCCACTGCCCGCGTCGCTGGACCAGGCCCGCACGCTGCGCGCCGAGCTGTGGGAGGCGCGTCGCGCGGTCTATGCCGCTGCGGCCGCCGACCTGGCCGCGATCGTCGAACCCCTCGGGGGCCGCATCGGCTATGTCAGTACGTCTGCCCCGATCGTCTTCGTCGACCTGCCCGCCGTCGCCGTGGGTGCGCTGGCCGATCGACCCGAGGTCGTCGGGCTCGGCCTGGAGGCGACGTGGCGCACGACGATGAGCTCAGCCGGACCGACGGTCGATGCCAACTGGACCGCGGGCAACGGTGACCAGGGCAATGGCGTGCGCGTGGCTGTGGTCGAGTATCACAACGCGTCGAACAGCGGCGACCTCGCCGGCCAGGTCGTGCAGCGCTACAGCACGACCGGCCAGATCGTGACGGACATTCATCCGACCTGGGTGGCCGGTGCCATCGGCAGCAAGAACAGCACCTGGCGCGGGACGGCGCCGGGCGCGGACATCATCAGCGCCGGCACCGGAGGGTACTCGCCCAGCCTGGCCACCGACCGGGCGATCATCGCCGCCGCCGACTGGTCGATCTCGCCGTCGGGCGGCGACGCCGACATAGTCAATGCCAGCATCGGCCAGGACACCTCGACCGGTGCGGAGGAGGCGCGGCGCTACTTCGACTCGATCGCCTGGGAGTCGGGCCGCACGGTCGTCGCGGCCTCGGGCAACCACTCGACGTTCGGCAACTGGGACGTGGTGTCGCCTGGTACCGGATACAACGTCATGACCGTCGGTGGCATCGATGACCGCAACACGACCGCCAAGGGCGACGACGTGGTGTGGTACGTACCGGGTTCCGACGGCGCCGGCTACCGCGACCCGTCGGGCAAGTCGTGGAACCAGCACGGCGACTTCAACAAGCCCAACCTGTCGGCACCGGCGGTGAGCGTCCGAACCGCGAACGGCACGACGGGCAGCGGGACGAGCATCGCGAGTCCCATCGTTGCCGGTATCGCCGCCCAGCTGGTGGCCCGCGCCCCGACCCTGGCATCGTGGCCGGAGGCCGTGCGCGCGGTGCTGACCGCCGGAGCATGGCGCCGCACCCCGATGCCGGGCGGTGGCACCAGCACCGATCACGAGGGCGCCGGGACCGCATCGGCACTGTGGTCGACCCGGTTGCTCGACAACGGGCCGTGGGGCGGCTGGACGGCGGACTCGCTCGACTCGCCGTCGGACGTCGAAACGACCGACGTTCCGGTCATCGCCGGCCAGGCCGTGCGCGTTGCCCTGGCCTGGAGCAGCCACACCTCGGGCTCGGATCTCGGCGTGGTGGATTCGTTGACCGCCGACCTCGACCTGGTGGTGCGTCAGCCGAGCGGGGCCATCATCGGGTCATACACGTTCGACAACCCGTACGAGGTCCTCGACCTGGTCGCCGATTCGAGCGGCAACATGCGCATCAGCGTCAGTGCCAGCCGCTTCGACGCGAGCAGCGAACCGTTCGGCCTGGCCTGGGCGCTCCAGCAGCCGTTCGCCGACTCGGCCGGCTCGCCCTTCTACGGCGACATCGTCTGGCTTGCGGAGCAGGGCATCTCGGGCGGCTGCGGACCTGACGCGTTCTGCCCGCTCGACCCGGTCACGCGAGGCCAGATGGCATCCTTCCTGTCGCGTGCGCTCGACCTGCCACCGGCAACGAGCGACCACTTCACCGATGACGGTGCATCCATCCACCAGGACGACATCAACCGGGTTGCCGAAGCCGGCATCGCGTCGGGGTGCGGAGGCGGGCGGTTCTGTCCGGACCGCAGCGTCACCCGCGAAGAGATGGCTTCGTTCCTGGTCAACGCCTTCGAGCTGCCACCCACCGGCACCGATCCATTCACCGATGACGAGGGCTCCATCCACGAGAACATGATCAACGCGCTCGCGGCCTCAGGAATCACCTCGGGGTGCGCCGCCGCGCTCTACTGTCCGCGAGACGAAGTGACCAGGGACCAGATGGCCGCGTTCCTGCACCGTGCGCTGGAGGACTGACCGGGCGCTCCGGATCGGGCTGTTGCTGCCCGCGGTGCTGGCGGCCGGGTGCTCTCCCGCGCCAAGCGCCTCCCCGGGCACCAGCTCGACAGCTGCGGCGTCAGCGCCGGCCTCGTCCGAGGCCTCGGCCACGGCCTCGCCGTTCGGGTTGCCCCAGCCAGGCCGACCGCTCACCGCCGCGACCGTGTTGGACGCGATGCGGAACTCGCCGCGTCCGGATGGCGTGCCCGAGTCGCTCCAGACGCAGGCCGTGGCCTCGGCCATCGCCGCCACAGTGTGGACGATCGATGGCGCCCCCTGGGCCACGATCGTGATCGGTGCCTCGTGCGGGACCATCTGCTCGGTCGATCTGTCCGGGACCCGCTCTGGCGTCGACGGCGAGGATGTCTGGCTGCTGACCGTCAACCCGGCGACCTCGGAGGTCCACGTCGACTCGACCGACCTGCAGGCCCTGCCCGCCGACCTGGTGACGTGGCTGGATGACGCGGGCCGTTCGCTGGCGGACCTGGACGATGGCCTGAAGCTGAGCGCTGCCGAGTGGCTGCCGCCCCCCGACCAGGACCGATTCAGGCTGAGTTACCGCTCCGGCGGCGAAGAGGGATCCTGCGCCGTGGAGCTGCTCATCGACGCCCGCGCCGGCTCGCTGGTGGACCGATCCGCCAGCGGCTGCTGATCCGGTTCGACCAGCAGCGACACCTCGCTGGCGATCCCGTCCTCGATGCGCCAGCCGCGCAGCGCCTCGCGCGCCGTGGCGCGCGAATCGGACAGGCTGACGATGAGCTGGATGACCGGGTAGTGCGACTCCGCGATGTCACGGGCTGACGGGACGGCCGGGCTGCGCGGGTGCGAGTGAACGATGGCCACGAGTTCCTGTCCGGCCCGCTCCATGCCGGCCAGGATGCGCAGCAGGTCGCCGGCGTCCATCTCGAACCCGAACGGGCTGGCCTCGATGTTGCGGGCGGCATGGAACCGCGCTGCACCTCCACCGATGCCCGACAGCAGGCCGCACGCCTCGTTGGGCAACTCGGCCCTGGCGTGGGCCATGACCTCGTCAGCCACGGCGGACGAGATGACCAGGTCGCTCACATGGGTGGGGCCGTCGCGCGCGCAGCGCCACCGCACGCTGGACATGCCGGATCGCGAGCCAGGGCGACCTCGTTGAGGGTCATGTCACGGGCGTCGATCGTGAGCAGGCGGCCCACCAGCGTTCGACCCGCACCCAGGATCAACTTGATCGCCTCCGTCGCCTGCAGCGTGCCGACGATGCCGGGCAGGACACCCAGCACGCCCGCCACCTCGCACGACTCGAACAGCTCGGCCGGCGGCATCGTCGGATGCAGGCATCGGTAGCACGGCCCATCGACCGGGACGAACGTCGTGACCACGCCCTCCCAGCGATAGACCGAGCCATGCACGACCGGCACGCGGCGCCTGACGGCGGCGTCGTTGAGGGCGTAGCGCGTCTCGAGGTTGTCGCTGCCATCGATGACAACGTCCCAGCCATCGAGCAGGTCATCGGCGTTGCCGGAGTTGAGGCCGACGGCACGCTTGACGACCTGGACGTCCGGGTTCAGGCCGGCGAGGGCGCGGGCTGCCGACTCGACCTTTGAGGCACCGATGTCGGCGGTGCGATGGATCACCTGGCGCTGCAGATTGGACTCGTCAACCGCATCGGCATCAACGACGCCCAGCGTGCCGACCCCGGCCGCGGCCAGGTACAGCGCCACCGGCGAGCCCAGGCCGCCCGCGCCGAGCAGCAGGACGCGCGCCTCGAGCAGCCGCCGCTGGCCATCGGGACCAACCTCAGGCAGCACCAGCTGGCGCGCGTATCGTCGTTCCTGATCGGGCGTCAGCGCGTGGGCCGGTTCCTCCCAGGCGCCGCCCGCGGCCTGCCAGTCGGTCAACAGGCCCCCGTAGTTCACGACCCCGGTGTAACCGCTGGCCGCCATGAACTCTGCCGCGCGCCGCGACCGGGCGCCACTGCGACAGTGGAGCAGCACCCCGGCGGCGTGGTCCGGCAGGTCGGTCGCCAGGCGCGACGGCAGCTCGCCGAGCGGGATGTGGACGGCACCGGGGATGTGTCCGGAATTCCACTCGACCGGCTCGCGCACGTCCACCACGGTGAACCCGGTGTCGCGCAGCCGGATGGCCTCGGCGACTTCCACCTGGCGCACGCTCACGGTGACGAGCCACCCGCGCTGGCATCGCCGAGCACCTCGGCCTCCTCGGGCCAATCGGTCATTGCGCCGCGGACCGCGCCCTGCAGCACCTTGTAGCCGAGCAGCGCGCACTTGAAGCGCGCCGGGCCGATGGGCACGCCCAGGTCGTCGAGAACCGTTCGCGGGTCTATCGCTCGCAGCTCGTCCAGGCTCATGCCCGCGAGGTGATCGGACATGATCGAGGCCGACGCCTGGCTTATCGCGCAGCCACGGCCGTCGAACGCGACCTCGGCCACCCGGCCGCTGTCCGGCTCCAGCCGGACGGTGACGGCCAGCTCGTCGCCACAGGTCGGGTTCGAATCGGCGAAGCTCAGGTCGGCAGGGTCGAGTACGCCGCGATGGTGCGGCTCGCGGTAGTGCTCGAGGATGAAGTCGCGATACAGGTTGTCCATCGGCTCAGGCGGTGCCGAAGACGCGCTGAGTGGCGACGATCGCATCGGCCAGGCGCTCGATGTCGTCATGGTCGTTGTAGAGGTAGAAACTGGCCCGCGTGGTTGCCGGCACTCCGTGGCGATCCATCAATGGCTGCGCGCAATGATGTCCGGCGCGCACGGCGACGCCCTCCCGATCCAGGATGGTTGCGACATCGTGCGGGTGGATGCCGTCGAGCACGAAGCTGATGACGCCGGCGTGCTCGTCGGGGTCGTCCGGTCCCAGCAGCCTGACGCCCGGCATGTTGCCCAGCCGTGACCAGGCGGCGATGAACAGCTCGCGCTCGTGCGCGCGCACCCCATCCATGCCGATGCCCTCGAGGTAGTCGATGGCCGCGGCCAGGCCGGTCGCCTCGGCGATGGCGGGCGTGCCAGCCTCGAACTTCCAGGGGACCTCGTTCCACTCGGCACCATCGAGGGTCACGCGCCGGATCATGCTGCCGCCGGTCAGGAACGGCGGCATGGCATCGAGCAGCGCGCGCCGGCCCCACAGCACGCCGATGCCCGACGGCCCGAGCATCTTGTGGCCGGAGAAGGCCACGAAGTCGGCACCCAGCTCGGCCACGTTCAGCGGCATGTGGGGCACGCTCTGCGCGGCGTCCACCACGACCGTGGCCCCGGCCGCTCGACCGAGCCCGGTGACTTCGGCGATCGGGTTGATCGTGCCGAGCGCGTTGCTGACGTGGGACACGGCCAGGATCTTCGGCCCGCGCTCGAGGTGCGATCGCAGGTCGTCGAGGTCGAGCTTGCCGTCATCGGTGCTGCGCACGTGCGCCAGGGTGGCCCCGGTCGCCGCGCACAGCTGCTGCCAGGGGACCAGGTTGGCGTGATGCTCCAGCTCGGTCGTGACCACAAGGTCATCGCGCCCAACATTCGACCGTCCGAAGCTGAACGCCACGAGGTTGATGGCCTCGGTGGCGTTGCGCACGAAGACGATCTCGCGCGGGCTGTCAGCCCCGATGAAGGCGGCCACGCTGCGGCGCGCGCCCTCGTACCGCGCATCGGCGTCGACGCTCAGCTCGTAGATGCCGCGATGGACGTTGGCGTAATGGTGCGCGTAGGTTTGGGCCAGCGCCTCGATGACGGCGCGCGGCTTCTGTGCCGAGGCGGCCGAGTCGAGGTAGACGAGGCGCCGCCCGGACGCGGTCGGTCGCTCGAAGACCGGGAAGTCGGCGCGCAGGGCTGCCCCGGTCACCGCCCTGGATCGGTGCTGCAGCCCGACCACCAGGCCATCCCGGCCTAGTGCGGGGCGACCGGCTCGGGAGCCGAGGCCTCGTCGCCGGTGCCGGCCGGCAGGCCGACCTGCTCGCGGACCCAGTCGTAGCCGTTCGCCTCCAGCTGCTGGCTGAGCTCCTCGCCACCGGACATGACGACCCGCCCATCGAGCATGACGTGGACGAATCCCGGCTTTACGTAGTTCAGCATGCGCTGGTAGTGGGTGATCATCAGGACGCCCATCTGGGGCGAAAGCGTAGCGTTGATGCCATCGGCCACGTTGCGCAGCGCGTCGATGTCCAGGCCGGAGTCGGTCTCGTCCAGGATCGCCATCGACGGGGCCAGGACGGCCATCTGCAGCATCTCCAGGCGCTTCTTCTCTCCGCCCGAGAAGCCCTCGTTGACGTAGCGCGTCGCGAAGGCCGGGTCCATCTTGAGCAGCGCCATCTTCTCCTCCATCAGGCGCCGGAACTTGGCCAGTGGGATGCCGGTGTACCTGATGTTCTGCTCGCCCGTCTCGTCGGCCGGCTTGGGATGATGGACCGCGTTATAGATGTTGCGCAGGAAGCTGGCCACGGTGACGCCGGGGATGGCGCTCGGATACTGGAAGGCCAGGAACAGCCCGAGGCGGGCTCGCTTGTCCGGTGACAGGCCCAGGATGTCCTGCCCGCGCCACGCGACACGGCCCGCGTCCACGTGGTAATCCGGATGCCCCATCAGCGTGTAGGCCAGGCTGGTCTTGCCCGAGCCGTTGGGACCCATCAGCGCGTGGACCTCTCCCTGGCGCACGACCAGGTCCAGCCCCTTGAGGATCTTCTTGCCGCCGATGCTCACCTCGAGCCCGGCGATTGCGAGTTCGTCGGTCATTCCTACCTATGCTTCCTGATGTCGTCTGCCCGATGCCGGCGCCCCGCGGCGCCTCCGCACCTGCTGTGGATATGGCGGGCCGCCTGCCGTCTCGGCCACGTCCGCCAGGTTGGTCGTTGACAGCGAGGTCGACAGCGCCTCGTACACGCGCTGGAACACCTCGTGCACGCTGCACGGCTGCGGCCGGTCGCACGCCTCGAGGCCCTCGGCGCCGGCGCACGGCATCTCGAGGATCGGTCCCTCCAGGGCGTGCACCGCGTCGGCCATGTCGATCTCGGCCGCCGGTCGCGCCAGGCGGTAGCCGCCGGCCTTGCCGCGGGTGGCGGTCACGAGGCCCGCACGACGCAGGTCGCCGATGATCTGCTCCAGGTAAGCGTGCGGCAACTTCTCGCTGCGCGCGACCTCCGCCAGCGAACGAGACTCGTCGGTCCCTGCCCGCGCGAGGGTGACCAGGATGCGGATGCCGTACTCGGTGCGGGTCGTGATCTTCACGTGATCGGCTCCGCGCTGACGCGGACCTCGTCGCCGTCCACGATGGCCCGATAGGCATGGACCGGGCGCACGGGCGGGAGGGCAAGGACGCGGCCGGTGAACAGGTCGAACCGTCCGCCGTGGCGCGGGCACTCGACCGCGTTGTCGTCGAGCTCGCCCTCGCCCAGCGTGCCGCCGTCGTGGGTGCAGATGTTGTCGATGGCGCCCCACTCGCCGTCGGCGGTCAGCCCCAGGCACAGGGAGCGCCCTTCGATCTCCACCACGCGCACGGTTCCGGGCGCCACGTCGGAGACGTGGGCGACGGTCACGAAGCCGCCGGTCGTCTCGCGCACCGTCATGCCGCCGCCTCATCATCGGTGGCGCCGATTCGCCCGGCCAGCGCCCCGAGCACCTCGTGGCGGATCGTCTCGTCCCCGATCTGGGCCACCACCTGCTCGAAGAAGCCGCGCACGATCATCCGCTCGGCCGCATCGTGGTCGAGGCCACGAGCCTGGGCGTAGAACAGCTGGGTCGGGTCGATGGCACCGGCCGTCGCCCCATGGCCGCAGCGCAGGATGTCGTTTGCCTCGATCTCGAGCACCGGGATGGGCTCTGCGCCGGCCTGCGGGCTCAGTAGCAGGTTGCGGCACTCCTGGTAGCTGCTCGTCTGGCGCGTCCCCGGCCGGACGTTGGTCAGCCCGTAGAACGACGCGTGGGCCCGGTCGTAGAGCGCAGACATGTACAGCAGGTCGCTGGTGGTGTGGTCCGCGGCCAGGTCCTGCACCGTGTTGATGTCGATCCTCTGGTCTTCTCCGGCGGCCAGGATGCCCAGGACCTTCGACGTGCCGCCCTTGCCGTCCATCCGGACGTCGATGCCGGCCTTGGTGACCTTCGAGCCGATCTCCGCGTTCAGCGTGGTCACGGTTGCGTCCTGGCCGACGAACACGTGCTGCGCTCCGATGTTCCAGGCCTGGTCTCCGAGCAACTGGAGGTTGGCGTACCTGACCTGCGCGCCGCGCCCGGCCACGATCTCGGCGATGCCGCCATACCAGATCCCGGCACCATCGGGCGAGGCGACCTGCTCGAGGAGCGTGACCGTCGCATCCTCCTCGACCACCACGATGCTGATCGGGTAGGTGGCCCCGGCGCCGTCGATTCGGCCATGCACGATGAGCGTGCGGTCCACCCTCACCCCGCGAGGCACGTACAGGAACGTTCCAGCGGTCCACGCCGCGTTGGCGAGTGCCCAGAAGTGAGCGTGCGATGCGACGCCCTCGCGCCGGCCCAGGTGCTGTCGCACGAGGTCCGGATGTTCACGCACTGCGCTGGCGAGGTCCATGAACACGACCCCGGCAGCCGCCAGGTCCGGGTCGAGCGCGCAGCGCATGCTGGGCGCATCGAGCAGCAGGCCCGCGTCGCGCGGCAGGTTCGACAGGTCCGTGCGGCGCCACTCCTCCTCCTGCCCGGTGGGTGGTGCGGTTGCCTCCGCGGTGGCCCACCAGGCGGCCCGCAACTGGCGCAACCAGTCCGGCTCGTCGAATCGGTCGCTGATGCTGGCAACGGCAGCCGCGTCGAGCGTCATGCCCGTGACCGTCGTCACCCGACCGCGCCCTCCATCTGGAGCTGGATCAGGCGGTTCATCTCGACCGCGTACTCCATCGGCAGTTCCTTGACGATCGGCTCGATGAAGCCGTTGACGATCATGGCGGCGGCCTCGGCCTCCGACAGGCCGCGGCTCATGAGGTAGAACAGCTGCTCGCTGCCGACCTTGCTGACCGTCGCCTCGTGGCCGATGGTGACGTCGTCCTCGTCGATCTCCATGTACGGGTACGTGTCGGAGCGCGCGGCGTCATCGAGGATGAGCGCGTCGCATCGGACGGTTGACTTCGACTTCTCGCAGCCGGGATAGACCTTGACCAGGCCGCGGTACGAGGTGCGCCCGGTACCCTTGGAGATGGACTTTGAGGTGATGAGCGAGGTGGTGTTCGGGGCGGCATGGACGACCTTGCCACCGGCGTCCTGGTGCTGTCCGTCGCCGGCGAACGCGATCGACAGCACCTCGCCATGCGCCCGCTCACCGACCAGGTAGATGGACGGGTACTTCATGGTGACCTTGGAGCCGAGGTTGCCGTCGACCCACTCCATGACCGCGTCCTCGTGGGCCACGGCGCGCTTGGTCACCAGGTTGTAGACGTTGGCGCTCCAGTTCTGGATGGTGGTGTACCGGACGCGGGCGCCCTTCTTGACGATGATCTCGACCACCGCACTGTGCAGCGACGCGGTCGAGTAAGTCGGCGCCGTGCAGCCCTCCACGTAGTGCACGCTTGAGCCCTCGTCGGCGATGATCAGGGTCCGCTCGAACTGGCCCATGTTCTCGGTGTTGATCCGGAAGTACGCCTGCAGCGGCAGCTCGACGTGGACGCCGGGTGGCACGTAGATGAACGAGCCACCGGACCAGACCGCGGTGTTGAGGGCGGCCAGCTTGTTGTCGTTGGGCGGGATGACCGTTCCGAAGTGCTCGCGGAAGATGTCGGGGTGCTTCTTGAGGCCCTCATCGGTGCCGAGAAAGATGACGCCCTGCTTCTCGAGATCCGAGCGGATGTTGTGGTACACGACCTCCGAGTCGTACTGTCCGCCCACGCCGGCGAGGTACTTCTTCTCCGCCTCGGGGATTCCGAGCTTGTCGTAGGTGCGACGGATGTAGTCGGGCACGTCGTCCCAGGACTGCACCGCCTTGTCGGTCGGCGCGATGTAGTAGTAGATGTCCTGGAAGTCGATCGGATCCAGGTCGGCGCCCCACTGCGGCAGGGGGCGGGACTCGAAATGGCGGTACGCCTTCAGGCGCAGCTTGGTCATCCACTCCGGCTCGCCCTTGAAGCGGCTGATCTCCTCGACGACCTCGGCCGACAGGCCCTTGCGGGCGACGTTGATCGGCTTGGCCTCTGGATCATGCCAGCCGTACTTGTAGGAGTCGGGAATCTGCTTCAGGGCAGGATTGGGAAGAGCCATTCGCCCCCTCGCGAACTGTTGTCGGGATCCGACGCTTTGCGAATCCCGACTGATGGGGTCGGTATTACCCCCGCATTGTCGCCCACGGTAGGCTCGGGGTCAACTCCGCCAGCGAGTCATGGACACCGCACAGCGGGCAGGCAAGAGCCGGCGTGGGCGCCGGCTCCGGATCGCGCGCTGGCGAGTTGTCAATGACCACCCCGACGTTAGTGCGTGACGACCTTCGGCAGCTTCTTGGCCTGCTCGATCCAGTCGGCGACCATTGCCTCGGTTGGAGCGCGCCGCGTCGTGGCGCGGGCGGCGTTCAGCTCCAGGAAGGTGTTCGCAAGGTTGGCCGCGTTGCGCTGCGCCAGCTCGGCCGCGGAGTCCACACCAGCCGCCTCAAGCAGGTCGCTGAACTGGCTGCCGATGCCGTTGATGCGCATCAGGTCGCAGGCGTTGACCCATTCGAGCAGCAGCTTGCCGCTGATTCCGGTCGATGCGGCCAGCGCGTCGCGCCCTGCCTTCGGCCCAGCCGTCGCCAGCAGTTCGTCGCTGGTCCGAACGCCAGCGTCCTGGAGCTGCTTGGCATAGGCGGGCCCGATGCCCTCGATATCCTCGACCTTCATGTCGTTGTCCTCCGAATGGCCCGGTGGGGCTTGAAGTTGGACCGCCATCGTACCCGCTCACGCGCCCGACAGGTGACGCTCGAGGTCGGCCGTGCCCGCGCCGCGTTCGACCAGTGCTCGGGCGGCGTCTGGCGCGATCGCCCCGCCGATCGCGGCGATCTGCACGATCCGCTCTTCCGACACGTACGCCAGCACCGATGCGGGCCGCACCCACTGCGCCTCGTCCCACTCGCTGGCCGATCCAAACACGTCGAGTGACGTGCCGGCCACCTCGCTGAACAGCCACGGCGCGCGGGGCGCGGGGATGGACAGGTCGAGCATGGAGGCAGCGGCCCGCTCGCCGCCCTCGCGCGCGGCGTGCCAATGCTCGATGCGCCGACCATCGACGCGCGCCACGTCGCCCGCAGCCCAGGCCGCCGGGTGGCTGGTTCGGTGCGCCGCGTCTGTGACGATCCCGTCGTCTTGCGCCAGGCCTGCAGTGGTGGCCAGCGCCGTCCGCGGGCGGACCCCAACGCCGA
>JADLBB010000004.1 GCA_020848055.1 Chloroflexota bacterium
GAGGTGGCGGCCGGTGACCGCGTCGGGCTCGCCGGCCGGGAGCGTTTCGGGGCGCTGGCTGGAGACGGTCACTCGGTGCCCTCCATCATGTCCGACAGGCCCTTGCCGGGCAGCATCATCGGAAATATGTTCTGGGCCTCGTCGAGCTGGAAGTCGATCAGGCACGGGCCTGGCGTGGCGCGCGCCCTGGCGATCACCGCGTCCACCTCGTCGGGCCGCGTCGCTCGCCAGGCGGGGATGCCGTACGCCTCGCACAGCCGCACGAGATCGGGTCCGATGAGGTCCGCGGAGTGGTAGTTGGAGTCGTAGACGATCTCCTGCCACTGGCGGATCATCCCCAGCTTGCGGTTGTTGAGGACCGCGATCCGCACCGTCACCTGGTCCTGGACCAGGGTCGCCAGCTCCTGCATGGTCATCTGGAAGCCGCCGTCGCCGGTGACCGCCCACACCTCGCGCTGCGGCTCACCCAACGCTGCGCCCATCGCGGCCGGCAGGCTGTAGCCCATCGTTCCGAGGCCGCCGCTGGACAGGTGCCGGTATGGGTGGCGGAAGCCGAAGTAGCGCGCCGCCCACATCTGGTTCTGCCCGACGTCGCTGACCAGGATCGCCTCGTGATCGGTGGCCTCACCGATGCGCGCCACGACGTAGTCGGCCGACAGGCGCCCGGTGCGCCAGGCGCCCGAGCCGTGCCACGATCGCGTCTCGCCCACCGCGCGCCAGGCGGCCAGCTGCGCCATCCATTCCGTCCGGGGCTCCGATGCCGGCAGGCGGCGCAGGAGCGCCGCGAGCAGATCGCCCGCGTCGGCCACGATGCCGAGGTCGGTGCGGACGTTCTTGCCGATCTCGGAGCGGTCCACGTCCACGTGCACGATGCTCGCGTTTGGCGCGAAGGTGCTGGTCTTGCCGGTGATCCTGTCCTCGAAGCGGCAGCCGACGCCGATCAGCAGGTCGCATTGCTGGATGGCCTTGTTGGCGTGCATCCAGCCGTGCATGCCCGCGTACCCGGCCGACAGCGGATGCGTCTCGTCGATGGTGCCCACCCCCAGCAGGGTGTGGACCACCGGGATCTGCGCCCGCTCGGCCACTGAGACCAGCAGGCCGTCGGCCCGGGCGATCTGCACGCCGTGGCCGGTCAGGATCAGCGGGCGCTCGGAGGCGGCGATCATCCCGGCCAGGACCTCGGCTTCCGGCACGTCGCCGCGTCGCGGGCGTAGCAGCCCGGGCAGGCGAAGCTCGTGCGGCTCCGGATGCGGGGCGCTCGTCTCGGCCTGCAGGACGTCCTTGGGGAAGTCCAGCAGGACCGGCCCGGGCCGCCCTGAGCGCGCGATCTCGAACGCCTCGGCGATGGCCAGCGGGATCTCGTCGGTGTCCATCACCACCGCGGCGTACTTGGTCACCGGCAGCGCGATGCCAACGATGTCGGTCTCCTGGAAGGCGTCCTTGCCCAGCATGGCCCGCGGCACGTTGCCGGTGATGGCGACCATCGGCACGCTGTCCATCATGGCCGTGGCAAGGCCGGTGACCAGGTTGATCGCTCCCGGCCCGCTGGTTGCCAGCGCGACCCCGACCCCGCCGGTGGCGCGACTGTAGCCGTCGGCCGCGTGCGCCGCGCCCTGCTCGTGGCGCACCAGGATGTGACGCAGCGGATACTCGCGCAGCACGTCGTAGATAGGCAGCACCGCGCCGCCCGGATACCCGAACATCACGCTCACACCCTCGCGCACCAGCGCTTCGCAGGCCGCGCGCGCGCCGATGCGCGGCGCAACCGTTCGTGGCGCCGCCGATGGCGCGCTGGTGACCTGGCTCGGGGCTCTCATGGCTGTCATCGGTGTCTTGGTCGTCCTCTTGGCTCATGGCTGGAACGCGAAAGTCCCGCCCGGCCTTGCGGCTGGCGGGACTCGGTTCGCTGCTGGTGTCTGGCCTGTCGGCTAGTCCGTGGCGCGTCCTCCATCCCGCCATCCAAGGAGGATGACGAGCCGAAGAATCGCGATTACGAGCAGCCCGATGACGCCGGCGGCGGCCGTCGGCGACGCATGCGGGTCAGCGGCCACGTGGCCGCGCTCGATGAACATGGGTGGAACGCTAGCAGGGTTGTCAACCCCCGTCACCAGGACCGTTGTTGCTCAGGTGCGGAGCGGGTCGATCCAGTCCAGTCCGGCAAAGCGGCCGAAGTCGTGATCGGCCGAGCAGAGTTGTGCGCCGTGCTCGATGGCCAGCGCGGCGAGGTGCCCATCGGTCACGAGATTGCCCGCCGAGCCGAGTGGGCGCAGGAGATCACGCAGATGGGCAGCGTGCCGCGGGCTCGGCTCGATCGCGACGGTGAGCGGATGAGCGAGCCACCGCTCGAGGTAGTCGATGGCTTCGTCCGTCGTCAACGGACGTTGCATGACGCGAGCGCTGGTCGTGAGCCGGACGAAGCCGAGCAGCACCGACCAGGCGAGAGCGACCGTCTCGGTGCCCGACAGCGTCGCATTCCACCAGTCTCGCGCCGATGGGTGCGACGGCGAACGTTCATCGACCGCGTAGATCAGCAGGTTGAGGTCGGGGAGCTTCACTTGCGAAGCTCGAGCTCCCGCATGGCCTGCTCATCCTCGAGATCGGCGGCGAGGGCGAGCGCCTTCGTCAGGTCGATGCCGGGCCGAACCCCAAGATCGCGGGTCGTTTCGCGATACCGATGCGGAACGCGCGGCGACGTCGCCTCGAACCCGGCGCGGATCGCCTCGTTGATGGCCGACTTGAACGAGATTCTGCGTTCGCGCGCTATCTCCCTGATGCGCGCGGCGACGTCCGGCTCGAGCGTGACGGTCGTTCTCATGTGCGCATCATAGCATCAGAACCGTTGATGCGGTGATGTCTCATGTCCCCGCAGCGACTATGCCGGTCGATCGAGCGCCCGCGCCAGGCGCCGTCCCGTGGTGACCGCGCCCTCCGACGCCGACGACACCAGCGCCGCGTACTTGGCCAGCACGCCCGTCGTGTAGCGCGGTGGCGGTGGTGACCACGCGGCCCGCCGCCGGGCCAGTTCCGCGTCGTCCACCACCAGGTCGAGGCGTCGAGCGTCAACGTCGATCACCACCTCGTCGCCGTCGGCGACCAGGGCGATCGGTCCGCCGAGGGCCGCCTCCGGCGCCACGTGCCCGATCATCAGGCCGTGGGTGCCGCCGCTGAAGCGGCCGTCGGTCAGCAGGGCGACCTCGTCGCCCAGGCCCTCGCCCACCAGTGCCGCGGTGACCGACAGCATCTCCTGCATGCCGGGGCCGCCGACCGGGCCCTCGTTGCGAATGACGACCACGTCGCCGGGGCCGATGCGCTGCGCGCGCACCGCGTCGTAGCAGGCGGCCTCCGAGTCGAACACCCGCGCCGGGCCGCGGAAATGGCGGGTCTCGTGCCCGGCGAGCTTGATGACGCAGCCATCGGGTGCCAGGGAGCCACGCAGGATGGCCAGGCCTCCGCTCGGCTTGAGTGGATGGTCGATCGAGACGACCACCTCCTGGCCCTCCGTCTCGACTGCGGACCCGGCGATCTCGGCCAGCGTGCGCCCGTCCGCGTTGCGAGTCGCGCCATCCAGGAGGTCGCGGCGGAGGAGCTCGCGCGCCACCAGGCCCACCCCGCCGGCCTCGTGTATGTCGAGAGCGTTGTAGCGGCCGCCGGGCGTCATGTTGGCGACTATCGGCGTCCGCTCGGCGATGCGGTCGAAGTCCTCGAGAGTCAGCTCCAGCCCCAGCTCGTGGGCCAGCGCCATGAAGTGCAGCACTGCGTTGGTCGAGCCGCCAGTGGCCGCCACCGAGGCGATCGCGTTGTCGATGGCCGGGCGGGTCATGATCTGCGACGGCCGCACGTCGCGGTTGACCAGCTCCATGACCATTCGCCCAGCGGACTCGGCCGCGTCGCCCTTGGCCGGATCGTCGGCCGGGATGCCGTTGAGCCCGCCGGGACTGATCCCCAGGAACTCGAAGGCGGTGCTCATCGTGTTGGCCGTGAACTGGCCGCCGCACGCGCCCGGGCCGGGGCACGCCGCATCCTCGACCTCGCGCAACTCCTCGAGCGTGATCTTTCCGGCCCTATACGCCCCGATCGCCTCGAACACGGTCACGACCGTGGCGTCGCGCCGGCCGTGCAGAACACCGGGACGGATCGTGCCGTTGTACAGCACCAGGCCTGGCAGGTCGAGGCGCGCGAGCGCCATGGCGGCACCGGGCAATGTCTTGTCGCAGCCCACGATGCATGCCACGCCGTCGAACAGGTGGCCGCGTGCCACGAGCTCGATCGAGTCGGCGATGACCTCGCGCGACACCAGCGACGCCTTCATGCCCTCGGTGCCCATGCTCACGCCATCGCTGACGGCGATCGTGTTGAACTCCATCGGCGTGCCGCCCGCCGCGCGGATGCCGGCCTTCATGCGCTCGGCCAGCTCGCGCTGGTTGTAGTTGCACGGCATCGTCTCGATCCAGGTGGTGCCGACGCCGATGATCGGCTTCGACAGGTCGTCATCGGTGAAGCCGATGGCCTTGAGCATGGCTCGCGCCGCGGCGCGATCGGGACCGTCGAGGAGAAGGCGTGAATGGGATCTTGGGTCGTGGCGCGCGGGCGATTCAGTCATGACCCGAGTCTATCGCGGGCGTGCCAGCCACTCGTCGCGTGACTGTCCCCAGACGACCACCGGCAGACCGATCGGTGCCGGGAGCGTCGCCTCGCCGAGCGCTCGCGATCCCAGCCGGCGTGCCACCGCCTCCGACCTGGCGTTGTCGGCGTGGATCGCGTGAATGACGTCTGCCCAACCGAGATGGGCGAAGGCCCAGTCGATCGACGCGATTGCTGCCTCGACCGCGTAGCCCTTGCCCCAGGCCTGGCGGGCGAGGCCCCAGCCGACCTCCGTCCCCGGCCAGCCCTCGGGCCTCCACGGGCCGACGCGGCCCACCCACCGACCAGTGTCCCTCTCGATCACGGAGAACATGCCGAAGCCGTTTACGACCCAAGAGCCTGCAACCGCGCACAGGGCCCGCCAGGCCATGGTCCGGGGCTGGGGTCCGCCCAGGAACTCCGCTGCCACGGGGTCGGCGGCGAAGGTCGCCCAGGCGTCGAGGTCCTTGGCGGACGGCGGCCGGAGGATGAGTCGCTCGGTCTCCAGCGTGGGGCCGATGGTCACGTCGTTCACGACTGCAGCGTAGCGCGCCCACGGGAACCCGGTGAGGAGCCTTGTATGGATGATTCAACATGGCTAGAATAGCCAGGTCATGAGGACCGCCACGATCACCGAGGCCAAGAACGGGCTCAGCGCGCTGCTGGACCGCGTCAAGGCCGGTGAGTCGATCCTGATCACCGACCGCGGCACGCCGATTGCCCGGATCGAGCCCCTGACGACCCGGCCCGATCCGGAAGGACGGCTGGATCGCCTCGAGCGGGCCGGCATCATCCGACGCGGGACCGGACCGGTGTCGCTGGCCTCGCTTCCGCCTGCCCCGAGTCTGCCTCCGGGGGTCAGCGTCGTCGATGCCCTTCTGGAGGAGCGGGAGAGCGGATGGTGAGGTTCTGGGACACCTCGGCCCTGGTGCCCCTGATCGTGGAAGAGCCCGCGACGCGCGCGAGCGAGGCCCTGCTCGGACGTGATCCCGAGGTCGCGACGTGGTGGGGGGCCCCAGTGGAGTGCGTCTCCGCCATCGCCCGCCTCGAGCGCGACGGGGCGCTGCAGCCCGACATGGTCGTCGCCGCCATGGATCGCTTGGATGCCCTGGCCGCAACCTGGCAGGAGATCCAGCCGACGGCGGTCGTTCGGATCGCTGCCATCCGGCTGCTTCGCCTCCATGCCCTGCGGGCGGCCGACGCGCTCCAGCTCGCCGCTGCTGGCGTGTTCGCCGAGGGTCACCCGGAGGCCAGCGTGCTCGTCACGCGCGACGAGCGTCTCGCGGGCGCGGCCTCGCGACAGGGGTTCCGCGTCGAACGGCTCGGCTCACGTGCGCCCGCTTGACGAATCGGCTACGGTCGAAGGACCGATGAGCACCACGCCACCCGATTCGGCGCGACCGCGCACGATCATCGAGAAGATCTGGGACGACCACGTCGTCGCCGCCGGCAACGACGACGCGCCCGACGTGCTGGGCATCGACCTGCACCTCGTCCACGAGGTCACCAGCCCTCAGGCGTTCGACGGCCTGCGCGCGCGCGGCCTGCGGGTCCGGCGCCCGGGCCAGACCGTCGCCACCGTGGACCACTCGATCCCGACCACTGATCGGAGCCTGCCGATCGTGGACGTGGTGGCGGCGAAGCAGGTGGCGCGCCTGGAGGAGAACGCGCGCGAGTTCGGCATCCCGCTGCACGGCGTCGGGTCGCCGCACCAGGGCATCGTCCACGTCATCGGTCCCGAGCTGGGCCTGACCCAGCCGGGCATGACGATCGTGTGCGGCGACTCGCACACCGCCACCCACGGGGCGTTCGGGGCGCTGGCGTTCGGCATCGGCACGACCGAGGTCGAGCACGTGCTCGCCACCCAGACGCTGCTCCAGCGCCGGCCGCGCACCTTCGAGGTGCGGGTCGATGGCTCACTGCACCCCGGCGTCACGGCCAAGGACATCATCCTCTCCCTGTTGAGCCGGATCGGGATCGGCGGCGGGACCGGCCACGTCTTCGAGTACCGCGGCTCGGCCATCCGCGCGACCGGCATGGAGGGGCGGATGACGATCTGCAACATGAGCATCGAGGGTGGGGCGCGGGCCGGGCTGGTGGCACCTGACGATGTGACCTTCGAGTACGTCGCCGGCCGCCCGCATGCTCCGTCGGGTGCGGCCTGGGACGTCGCGGTCGCGGGCTGGCGAACGCTGCCGACCGATGACGGCGCGACGTTCGACCGCTCGATCGCCTTCGACGCCGGTGACCTCGCGCCGATGGTCACCTACGGCACGAATCCGGGTATGGGCTTCCCGATCACCGATCGCGTCCCGGACCCCGATCGTCTCGACGACGCCACCCAGCGCGATTCCCTGCGCGCATCGCTGGCCTACATGGCCCTCAACCCGGGTGAGCCGATCCTGGGCCGGCCGATCGACGTCGTCTTCATCGGCTCGTGCACGAACTCGCGCATCAGCGACCTGCGCGAGGCAGCGCGCATGCTGCGCGGACGGCGCGTGGCCGGCGGCGTGCGCATGATGGTCGTACCCGGCTCGACCGAGGTGAAGCGCCAGGCCGAGCAGGAGGGCCTCGACGAGGTGTTCCGGACCGCCGGCGCCGATTGGCGCGAGGCCGGGTGCAGCATGTTCATCGCCATGAACGGCGACCAGCTCGAACCCGGCCAGTACAGCGTCAGCACCAGCAAC
>JADLBB010000005.1 GCA_020848055.1 Chloroflexota bacterium
CGCAGGCGTCCCGCCTCGAGTTCGGCCAGCACGTCGACGGTCATGCCTCGATCGCCAGCGGCAGCTCGAGCCTCACGCCAGCCGAGGCCAGTGCATCGGCCAGGGCTGGACGACTGCCGGCGTCCAGCGGCAGCAGCGGAAGGCGGACCGCGTCCTCCGCCAGGCCCATCATGGCCAGCGCCGCCTTGACCGGGGCCGGGTTGGGCGCGCCGGCGAAGTTGGCACGGAACAGCGGCAGCAGCCTCTCATGGATCGTGCGTGCCGCGTGCCAGTCTCCATCAAGCGCTGCGGCCACCAGCGCCACCATCGACTCCGGCACCTCGTTGGAGGCGACCGAGACCACCCCGTTGCCTCCGAGGGCCAGCAGGGGCAGGGTCCACGCATCGTCGCCGGCGAGGACGGCGAACCCGGCCGGCCGATCCCGCACGATGGTGGCGATCTGCTCGAGGTTCCCGGACGCCTCCTTGACTCCCACGATGCGCGGGTGCCCGGCCAGGCGCAGGACGGTCTCGGCGGCCACGTTGCTGGCGGTGCGCGACGGCACGTTGTAGACGATGATCGGCAGGCGGCCATCCTCGGCGACCGCGGTGAAATGAGCCTCGAGCATGGCCTGGTTGGGGCGGTTGTAGTACGGCGCCACCACCAGGGCCACGTCGGCGCCAAGCGACGCCGCGCGCCGGGTTGCGGCGATGGTGGCCCTCGTGTCGTTGGTCCCGGTGCCGGCGACAACCGTCGGTCGAGGACCTCTGACGCCTGCGGCCAGTTCCGCGCAGCGCTCGATCAGGCGCTCTCGCTCGACCGCGTCGAGGGTGGGTGCCTCGCCCGTCGTACCCACCGGCGCGATGCCGCTGACCCCCGCGGCGACCTGGCGCTCGACCAACCGCGCGAACGCGGGCTCGTCCAGGGTGCCGTCTGCTTCGAAGGGTGTCACGAGCGCGGTCGTCACGCCATCGAGGCTGGTGCCGCCCGGCCGGACCGGGGGCATGGGTGTGATGGTTGTCATGGGATCCTCCTTTGGTGATTGCTGTCCTCAATGACCGATGCGAACTCGTGGAAGCCAGGCGAGCGCCCGTCGCAACCGAGCCACTCGACCGCCATGCGGACGCCCACCGCATAACAGCGGCGATCGCGTGCCGATAGGCGCAGTTCGAGCACCTCGCCGGGAGCGTCGAACCCCACCAGGTGCATGCCGGGCGACGATCCGGCGCGAACCCCGTGCACCTCGAACGCATCCCCGCCACGCGGGCCCTCGAACGAGGTGGCGAAGCCAGTGCGCAGCCCGCCGGCCACGACCTGGTCGGCCAGTCCCAGGGCGGTGCCGGATGGTCGGTCCCGCTTGGAGGCGCGGTGCCACTCGACGACCCATGGGTCGTAGCCGCCCACCGCGGCCAGCGAGGTCGCGGCCTCCCGCACCAGGCGGGCGAGAATCAATGCCCCTGGACTGAAGTTCGGTGCCACGACCGCTGCGGCACCGGCATCGATCAGGTCGCGCTCGACATCGGCGGCGCTGCCGGACCAGCCGGTTGTGCCGATGACGAGGCAGCGCAACCCCGCCTTCAGCGCGGCATGCACGTTGTCGCGGACCGCGGTGCCGGTCGAGAAATCAACCATGACCGATGCGCCAACAAACGCGGCGGGCCGGTGAAGTCCGCCTTCCGGCCGGCCCAAGATGCGGACCGCCCAGCCAACCTCACGCAGCTCCTCGGCGGCGGCCCGGCCCATCGGCCCATCGCCACATATCACGGACTCCATGCACCTCTCCTCGCGGGTGGAGCCAAGAGCGCCGGAGTCCGAGACACAAGATGACCGCCGTCAGCGCGCTGACAGCGGTCCTGGCCATCGGAGCCCCGTCACCTCGGGGCTCCGTTCACCTGTTGGTCTCTTGCGAACGCGAAGCCCCTAGGCCCGTGCCTCCCGGCAGGACCGCATCGGCTTCGACTTCGCCACGAAATGGCGTTCCGCGTTTCGCATCGCCATCACCCTATCGTGCCTGTCAAGCCGGTGGCTGGGGTGTGTTGATGCCCGGGTCCAAGAAGCCCGGCGAGGCAGTATCGCGGTCCGAATTGCATGCCCATGCATGGATCATGCATGCTTGGCCCATGAGCGACCAGCGGCGCACGGCCATCGTCACCGGAGCTGCGGCCGGCATCGGGCGCGCGACGGCGCTGCGACTGGCCGGCGACGGATGGCGGGTGGTCGGGATCGATCGGAGGCCGGGCGCGCTCGAGGGGGCGACGCTGGTCACCGGCGACGCCGGTGACGCATCGGTCCTCGAGAGAGGCCTGCGCGAATGCGGAGGCAGCCTGGACGCGCTGGTTTGCTCGGCCGGCATCCCGCCATCGGGACCGTGGGACAGCAGCGAGCACTGGGACGAGGTGATCCGCATCGACCTGGCCGGACCGTACGAGGCGCTGCGCGCCTGCTGGCCGGCGCTGGTCGGGGCACGCGGTTCGGCGGTGATCGTGGGCAGCATCGTGGGCGCCAACGAGGGCTCGCTGCGCTCGCCGGCCTACGCGGCCGCCAAGGCCGGCCTGGAGGGCCTCGCGCGCTCCTTCGCGCTGATCGGAGCGCCGCACGGCGTGCGCGTCAACCTGGTCGCGCCCGGCGCCATCGCGACCGACTTCGACGAACGGCTCCTGCCCGCGGACCATCGCACCGACGTCCCGCTGGGACGCATGGGGACCGCCGACGAGGTGGCCGCCGTGATCGCGATGCTGCTCGATCCGGGCGCCTCGTACGTGACCGGGGCGATCTGGACCGTCGATGGCGGGCGGACCGTCCTGTCGCTGGCCGATGCGGGCCGGCTGCATGACCATGCGGCGGACGGTTGACATCGCGACCGGCTGACGGCTAGAGTGCGAGCACTGATGACCCACAAGCGGTTTTATGGCTAGCGGGCACGAGGCAGGCGGGTAGATCCCGCCGGCGCAGGCACTCGTGCCCGCAGACGCAGGAAGCGAAAGCTCCTGCGTCTTTTGTTTTCCCTCTGCAGGAAGGACGAACCGATGATCGTGGTAATGCGTCGGACGGCGACGCGCGACGAGGTCGACGAAGTCAGGCGAACCATCGAGGACAACGGCCTCGAGGCGTTCGTCATGGTCGGCGAGGAACGGACCGTCATCGGCGTCATCGGCGACGTCGAGCGGCTCACTCACCTGGGCACGCTGGGCGGCGTCGAACAGGCCATCCGCGTCAGCTCACCGTACAAGCTGGCAAGCATCCACGAGCCGGCGGAGCGGACGCAGGTCCGCATCGGTCCCGAGGTGGAGATCGGCCTTGGGCACGAGCTCGTGGTCATGGCGGGGCCATGCGCGGTCGAATCGCGCGAGCAACTGCTGGCCACTGCGCGCTGCGTGCGGCGCGAAGGGGCTCGCGTCCTGCGCGGCGGCGCCTTCAAGCCACGCACCTCGCCGTACTCGTTCCAGGGACTCGGCACCCCGGCGCTGAGGCTCCTCGCCGAGGCGCGCGAGGCGACCGGCCTGCCGGTCGTCACCGAGGTCGTCGACCCCGCCGACGTCGAGGCCTTCGACGCGCAGGTGGACGTCCTGCAGGTCGGCGCTCGCAACATGCAGAACTTCGCGCTGCTGCGGGCCGTCGGGCAGAGCCGGCGGCCGGTGCTGCTCAAGCGCGGCCTGTCCTCGACCATCGACGAGTGGCTGCTGGCCGCCG
>JADLBB010000006.1 GCA_020848055.1 Chloroflexota bacterium
CACGTCCACCAGGGTGATTATCGGGATGTTGAAGCAGTCGCAGGTCCGGACGAAGCGGGCCGCCTTGTCCGACGCGTCGATGTCCAGCACGCCTGCCAGCACCTCCGGTTGCTGCGCCACGATTCCAACCGGGCGTCCCTCAACGCGCGCGAAACCGCAGATGATGTTGCGCGCGAACGAGGCATGGATCTCGGTGAAGGAATCATCATCGGCGATGCCACCGATGACGGTGTGCATGTCGTAGGACTGCTTGGGTGAGTCGGGAATCAACTCGTCCAGGGTGGTGCCGGCGATGCGTGGCGCGGTCCAATCGGTCCGAAGCGGCGGCGCGTCCACGTTGTTGGACGGCAGGTATGCGATCAGCGTCCGCGCCATCTCGAGCGCCTGCGGCTCGCCGGCGGCCAGGAACTGCGCGACGCCGCTCACCTGGTTGTGGACGCGCGCACCACCGAGTCCCTCGAAGTCGATCTCCTCATGCGTCACCGTCTTCACCACGTTCGGCCCGGTCACGAACATGTAGCTGGTGCCGTCGACCATGATCACGAAGTCGGTGATGGCCGGCGAGTACACCGCGCCACCGGCGCATGGACCAAGGATGACCGAGATCTGCGGCACGACCCCCGATGCCATCGTGTTGCGGAGGAAGATGTCGGCATAGCCGCCAAGGCTTACGACCCCCTCCTGGATTCGTGCGCCGCCGGAATCCGATAGCCCTATGATCGGCGCGCCGTTCTCCATCGCCAGGTCCATGACCTTGCAGATCTTCTCGGCATGCGCCTCTGACAGCGAACCGCCGAACACGGTGAAATCCTGGCTGTAGACGAAGGCCAGCCTTCCGCCGATGAGCCCGTGTCCGGTGACCACGCCATCGCCGAGGTAGCGTTCGGCGTCGAGCCCGAAATCGGTCGCACGATGCGTCACGAACGCATCGATCTCGGTGAAGCTGCCCTCGTCCAGCAGCAACTCCAGGCGTTCTCTGGCCGACAACTTGCCGCGCGCGTGCTGTTGTTCCAGGCGATCGGCTCCCCCACCGGAGAGCGCATCGCTGCGCATCGCTGCCAGCCGGGCGATCTTTTCGGCAGTTGACACGCCACTCGCTCCTTCGCCTGATGTGTGTTGGTGGGCCCGGCAGGAATCGAACCTGCGACCGTCCGGTTATGAGCCGGTTGCTCTGACCATTGAGCTACGGGCCCACTGCGGAGACGGTGGACAACTCGGAGTATAGCGGCGCGTCTTTGCACAACGACACTCGCATTTCTCCACGTTGTGGATAACTCGGGTTGGCCGATCGCCTCCCGCAGGCCTATCATCGGTGCGTCATTCCAACCGCCCGGGCCGCAGGTAGGTGTTGCGTTGACCAAGGTAATCTCGATCGCGAATCAGAAGGGCGGCGTCGGCAAGACGACCTGCTCCATCAACTTGGGCGGCGCACTCGCCGAACGCGGCTACCGCGTCCTGTGCGTCGACATGGATCCGCAGGCCAACCTGACGGTTGGCCTGGGTGTCGCCCTGTCCGACGTGCGCCAGTCGATGGCCGACGTCCTCTCCGACGACCGCATCGCGCTGGACGAGGTGGTGCGCGAGACGAACACCCAGGGCCTGTGGGTCGCGCCGGCAACGCTGGAGCTCGCCTCGACCGAGGTGGAGCTGTTCAGCGCCATCGGCCGCGAGATGGTCCTGCGCGATGCGCTGTCCGGTTGGGCGGAGCGAGGCTTCGACGTCATCATCATCGACTGCCCGCCGACGCTCGGGCTGCTGACGATCAACTCGCTGGTGGCATCCAACCGCGTCATCATCCCGGTGCAGACGCAGTACTACGCCATCAAGGGCCTGACGGCGCTGATCAAGGTCATCAACACCATCAAGATCAAGCTGAACCACGACCTCGAGGTCCTGGGCCTGCTGCCGACGTTCTACGACGGTCGCACCGTGCTCGCGCGCGAGATGCTCGAGAACCTCAAGCAGCTCGGCGACCATCGGGTGTTCAACACGATGATCAAGAACACCGTGAAGCTCGGCGAGGCGCCACTCACCGGCAAGCCGGTGACCGAGTACGCCACCAACTCGTCGGCGGCGCAGTCGTTCCGTGCGCTGGCACAGGAGGTGATCGAGCTTGGCTGACAAGCGGTCCGCGGCATTCCGCGAGAACATCCACCGGTTGTTCGACGAGGCACAGGGCACCGATCTGGCGCCGGGCATCGTCTCGCTCATCGAGGCACGTGCGACGCACGCGCAGATCCGCGAGGTACCGGTAGGCAAGATCCTGCCCAACCCCGCGCAGCCGCGTCTGTCGTACGACGAGGAGTCACTGACCGAGCTGGCCGATTCCATCCGCGAACATGGCGTGCTCCAGCCGATCCTGGTCCGGCCGGCCGGCTCCAAGTTCGAGCTGATCGCCGGTGAGCGGCGCTGGCGCGCGTCCGGCATGGCCGGTCGCGAGACCATCCCCGCGATCGTCGTGGAGTTCGACGAGCAGACAGCCCTCGAGGTCAGCATCATCGAGAACCTGCAGCGCGAGGACGTGTCGCCGCTCGAGGAAGCTTCCATGTTCCGCAAGATGACCG
>JADLBB010000007.1 GCA_020848055.1 Chloroflexota bacterium
ACGCGCTCGGCATCGGCCGATCGAGTCCCTTCGGGGCGCTCATCGTCGGCCACAGCGCGGCTCGACCGCGCGGGTTCACGCAGCTGTGCCAGCGCGTTGGCCGGGCGCTTGCCGATGCGGCCGAACCAGCGCTGCTGCTGGCCATGGCGCACGAAGACCTCGCCCAACAGCGCGACCGCTTCGCGGCCGAGGCGCGCACCGATGGATTGACCACGCTCGCCAATCGCGTCGCCTGGCACGAGGCCCTGGACAACGAGCAGGCTCGACGGGAGCGCCGTCCGCGCCCCGTCGTGCTGCTGGCCGTGGACGTCGACGATCTCAAGCACACCAACGACACGCTAGGCCACGCGGCCGGTGACGAACTGCTGGTGGCCATCGCCGAGGTTCTGCGCTCGGTCGTGCGCGAATCGGACCTGGTCGCTCGGATCGGGGGTGACGAGTTCGCGGCCCTGCTCATCGACGCCGACCCCGTCGCCGCCGAAGCGGTGCGCAACCGGGTCATCGGGGCCTGCGAGCGCTGGTCCGATCCGAACGGCCTGACACTAAGGGTGTCGGTCGGTTGGGCTGCGCCGCTTCCGAACGAGACGCTGCGAGAGGCGTTCGACCGCGCCGACGCGGCGATGTACGCCGCCAAGCGCGGAGCCGCCTGATCGCTAGCCCTCGGGCGGGATCGCGGTCGCAATCCAGAACGACTGCGTGCCGGCGTAGATGACGCCGTCCGGGACGACCCAGAACCGCTCGAGCCGATCGGTGATCGCGGTGTTGAGCTCGAGCGGTCGCCAAACGGCGCCATCGGTCGAGACTCGCGCAACGGTCACTCCCGGCCAGGCGACGGGCGAGGCGTGGTCGCGTGGTCCCAGCGACACGATCCGCGTGCCATCGGCGGCCGACCAGTCACAGCCCAGCGACTCGTTGCGCTGCGGGTCGACCTGCCACGCGCTGCCGTCGGTGGACACCCACTCGACCATGTACCGCCAGCCGCCGGCGGCCATCTCACGGTTGCCACGGCAGGTGAGCAGCCCGTCCCTGCCGGCCCAGAGCGGCCCGAACTCGGTGCCCACGTCCTGGCTCGGCTCGTCGGCCTCGACCGACGCCCTGGCCCATGTCAGTCCGTCGTCGGAGTACCAGGCGGCGGCGATCGACGTCCGCGGATCGGTCCAGACACCGGTGGCTCCGGTGATCACGAACCGCCCGTCGTGCGTGACGACCGAGTTCAGCAGCGCGCTGTCGGATCCGGCCGGAAGGCTTGCAGCGACCCAGGCCAGGCCGTCGGTCGAGTGCAGGATGATCGGCGTCATCGCTCCATCACCGAAGGCGTTGCCGATGGCGACGATGCTACGTGGCCCGCTCGCAACGTCGACGAGGCCCGTCGCGACGCCGTGCTGTGTCGGATCCCAGCCCGCCGGCATCGGTCCGATCCAACGGTCGGCCCATGCGTCCTGCCAGCTCGCGCTGGTGCGCTCGGACCAGCTCAACCCATCGGTCGAGGTCCACACCACGTGGCCGTACGCGTTCCCGAGCGGGAGCGCGTCCGTGTCGGGACGGCTGAAGGCGAGCAGCTCGTCACCGAAGGTGACGACGTGCCGCGGAATCCGGCCGAAGCCGGGGGCGATGCGATGCGCGACGGTCCAGTCGACCCCGTCCGGCGACGTCAGGAAGGCGGCGGTTCCGTGGCCGTCACTGCCGTCGACCTCGCCGACGGCAACGTAGCCTCCGTTCCACGCGACCAAGTCGTACAGATGCACCTCGAAGGCCGGGGTGACCGGGTCCGACCACGCAAGGCCGGTCCATTGCGCGACCGGCGTGGCGGTTGGTTCCGTCGTGGGCGTCGGGATCGGCGTGACGCTTGGCGCGGCGCTCGGCGATGGTGCGACGCTCGGGTCTGCGGTGGCGCTTACCGATGCCGCCGGTGAGGCATCACTCGACGGCGGGCCAGCGAGGAGCGGCCAGAGCACGAAGCCGATGACGATGAGCCCGACCACCACGGCGAGCACCGCGAACGCATGACGCCGATCGATCGGGGGGACGGAATCGGATGACATGGCACGGCCCTCAGCGGCCGGCCGTACGGCAGGGGAATCACGCTCGTGGTCGACCGCATGCTCGAGGTGATCCGCGCTCCATGCTCGACCATCGGCTCCGCCGCGCCTAGAGCGTTTCGGCACGCCCTCAAGGGCCGTTGGTCACGACGCGATTCAGCCGATCTCGAACGAAACGCCCACGGTCAACTGGGGCGCAGACTACCTTTCGGATCTCGATCACCCGCATCGGCAAGCCGAACTCGCCGGAACGTCAGGTACAGAAGCAAGTCGTAGATGGCCTTGATCACCCCTGCGATGACGAATGGCGCTCCGCTGCCGAGCGTCATGGAACCGGTGGCCAGCAGCGGGCCCAGGGGCCTCACAAGGTGCCTGGCTGCGTTCGTGTAGCCGGCGGCCGGGACGCGTTCGGCCGGGTCCACCAGCGCGGCCACGTAAGCCTGTCTGGCAGGGACATCCATCTGCGACAGCAATGACCGCGCGATGAGCAGGCCCACGGCCAAGCCGAAGGTGGGGGCGAACGGGATGAGCACCAGCAACAGGTTGGACGGCAGGTGACTGAAGACCATGGTGTTCAACAGCCCGATCCGCCCGCCGAGCCATCCCGCCGCCAGGGACGACGCCGCCTGCAGCACCCCGACGAGGAAGAACACGACTCCCATGACGCTCGCGTCCGCGCCGAACTGGCGCCCGAACCAGAACACGATGAAGCTGCCGACGATGAATCCCCCGGCGAAGGCGTCGAGCGCGAACAAGCTCGCCAATCCGACCACCGCGCGCCTGGATCGGACCAGGCCGTCCCGCGCCGCGCCGGTGGCCTCAACCTCGACCGCCGGAGAGAGGCGCCCGACCAGCAGCGCGCACGCGACGGCCCCGACCGGCACGACGAGGAGCCAGCGCTGCTCCGGCGGAACGATGCCGAGCAGGTCGCGCACCGCCCTCGGCCCGCCGGCCGCAAGTGCCCCGAGGGCGCCGGCAAGGTAGGCCACGGCGTTGTACCGGCCGTAGACCCGGCTCCTCACCCGGCTCGGAACCGCGGCGAGCATCGACTGTTCGAGCGTGGTGATCGGGCCGGACTCGTTGGCGTCGGTCGACATGGTCCCGGTCAGGGCCGCCAGGACGAGCAGCGGCACCGACCCCGTCAGGGCGAAGATCGCCCCAGCTCCGGCCATGACCCCGAGCAGGACGGCGTACAGGCGTCGGCGCCCGATGCGCTCGCCCCATCGCGCGACCGCCAGCGAGGCTATCGCCATCCCGAGCAGCATGGCCGTCAGGATCACCCCGACCGCCACCGCGTCCAGCCCGCTCGCCGCCAGCGACGCGCCGATCAGGATGCTGGCGAAGCCGTACAGGAACGCCCGAATGGCCTGGATCGAGTAGATGACGCGGACATCGGCCACGTCGGTGCCGGCTAGCCGATCGTGTAGGAGACGCGGACCCGGACTGACACGGTCAGGTCACCGGCGGCAACCTCGGTGGGCGCGTCACCTGCCTCGGCCATCGCGGCCATGGCGCGGAACTTCGGCAGCGGCGCAACGCCCCCGCCGCCCTCCTCCTCCACGCGCGCGACGCGGGCGATCGAGACGCCCGCGGCCGCGGCGATCACCTCGGCCTTGGCGCGGGCGGCCGCGACTGCGGCGGCAAGCGCAGCGTGTTCGGCGGCGGACGGGTCCGAGGCCGTCATGCGCGCGCCGTGCACCTCGTTCGCACCGGCGGCCACGATCCCGTCGAGCACCTTGCCCAGGCCATCCAGGTCGCGAACCCGCGCCGTCATGGCCCGCTCAACGCGATAGCCGATCAACCGCTGGCCCTTGCGATAGTCGTACTGCGGATGAACCCCCACGTCCGGCGCATTGATGTCCGCATCGGCGACCCCCAGGTCACGCAGCTGCGCCAGGACCGCCGATGATCGGCGGTTGACCTCGTCCCGCGTCGCTGCCAGCGCCTGTCCCTCGCCGCTCACCGTGAACGACACGACCGCCAGATCGGGCGCGACGCTAGCCTCGCCCTCGGCGTTGACGATGATCCATTCCTCGGTCGGCATGTCCTACTCCATCGCTTCGAAGACCGCGGCGATCCCCTGGCCGACGCCGACGCACATGGTCGCCAGGCCGTAGCGGCTGCCGCGTCGCCGCATCTCGTGCAGCAGCGTCGCCGCCAGGCGAGCGCCCGAGGCGCCAAGCGGATGACCGATGGCGATCGCGCCACCGTTGACATTGACCCTGGCCGGGTCCAGGCCCAGTTCTCGCATGCACGGCACGGCCTGGGCCGCGAACGCCTCGTTGAGCTCGACCAGGTCCAGGTCGTCCACCCCGATGCCCGACCGCTCCAATGCCTGCCGCGAGGCCGGGATCGGGCCGAGGCCCATCGTGGCCGGGTCGACCCCGGCCACGGCGGACGCAACCAGCCGTGCGATCGGCCGCAGGCCGAGGTCGCGGGCGCGCGAGGCACTCATGACCAGCAGCGCGGCAGCCCCATCGTTGATGCCCGAACTGTTGCCGGCGGTGACGGATCCGGACGCGTCGCGGCGGAACGCCGGCTTGAGAGCGGCCAGCGATTCGGCCGTGGCATCTGGGCGAGGGTGCTCATCGGTGTCGAAGATGCGGGTCCCCTTGCCGTCGGGGACCTCGATCGGGACGATCTCGTCGGCGAAGCGTCCGGCGCCGTTCGCATCGGACCAGCGCTGCTGGGAGGCGAGCGCGAAGGCGTCCTGCTCCTCGCGCGTCACTCCGCAGCGCTCGACGACGTTCTCAGCGGTCTCGCCCATCGAGTACGGGTAGTACGCATCGGCCAGGCGCGGGTTGATGAAGCGCCAGCCCAGGGTGGTGTCGTACAGCGACTGCTCGCCCCGCGGAAACGCGGCCGATGGCTTGGCCATCACCAACGGCGCGCGAGTCATGGACTCGACGCCGCCGGCCACGAAGACCTCGCCGTCACCGTGGGCGACGGCGTGCGCCGCGGTCACGACCGCCTGCAGCCCGGAGCCGCAGAGGCGGTTGACGGTCTGTCCGGGCACCTCGACCGGCAGCCCGGCGAGGAGCGCGGCCATGCGGCCGACGTTGCGGTTGTCCTCGCCAGCCTGGTTGGCGGCGCCGAGAATCACGTCGTCGATGGACGTCGGGTCGAGGTCATTGCGATCGACGACCGATTGGATCACGTGCGCGGCAAGGTCGTCCGGGCGGACATCGCGGAGCGCGCCACCGTAGCGGCCGAACGGCGTGCGCAGACCATCGACCACGACGGGCGTCCGATCGGTCAGGGAGGGGCTCATCGACTGGATCGTACCCGATGGCCCTCCTGGGCGGCTGTACCATGCCCGCCAGTGGACATCTACCCCTGGCTCAAGGCCCTCCACGTGCTGCTGGCCATCGTGGCGGTCGGGGCGAACGCGACGTACGCGGTGTGGCAGACGCGGGTCGAACGCGAGCCACAGCATACCGGGTTTGCGCTGCGTGGCACCTCGGCATCGTGGTCGTGGCGATCGTGGTGCTGATGGTCCTCAAGCCCGGCGTCTGAGGCGCTGTCAATGACCGATGGCGGCATGACCAACCTGCCGCGCCCGGGTGACGAACGCGCCTGGTGGCTGCGCGAGGCCCTCGCCGCCGAGGGCACGCCACTTCCCGCTCCCCCGCTCGAGGGTGACATCGACGCCGACGTCGTGATCGTCGGCGGCGGCTACACCGGCATGTGGGCCGCCTGGTTCCTGTCCGAGCGCGCGCCGGACTCGCGGATCGTGCTGCTGGAGCAGGACATCTGCGGTGGCGGCCCCTCGGGACGCAACGGCGGCTTCGTGCACGGCTGGTGGGAGGACGTCCCGATGCTCGCCCGCCGATACGGCGCCGACGCGGCCCTCGAGGTGGCTCGCGCCTGCGACGAGGTGGTGGTCGGGATCGGCGCCTGGTGCCGGGACAACGGCGTCGATGCCTGGCACACGCCGGCGGGCTACCTGCGGGTCAACGCCTTTCCGCGCGAGCCCAACGACTGGGATGCAACGGTCGCCACGCTGCGCCGCCTGGGCGTCGGCGACGAGCTCGTCCCGATGGGCGCGTCCGATGTTCGGGCCATCTGCGACAGCCCCGCCTTCGGCGACGGGCTGTTCATGCGCTCGGCCGCCTCCATCCAGCCGGCTCGCCTGGCGCGAGGCCTGCGACGCGTCCTGCTCGAGCGCGGCGTGCGCATCTGCGAGGGCACCCGGGTCGAGCGCCTGCGCATCGACGGCCCGGTGCGCGCCGTGACCGCTGGTGGAGCGGTCAGCGCCGGTCAGGGGATCCTGGCCATCAACGCCTGGGCCGCTGGCTGGCCCGGCCATCGGCTGCGGACCCTGGCCTGGGGCAGCGACATGGTGGTGACCGAGCCGATCCCGGACCGCCTGGCGCAGATCGGCTGGACCGGCGGCGAACTGCTGAGCGACTCGCGCTTCACGATCAGCTATTTCCGGACCACCGACGATGGGCGGATCGCGTTCGGCGCCGGCGTCGGCGCCGCCGGGTTCGACGGACGCATCGGGCGCGGCTTCACCCACGACGCGAACGCGGTCGCCCGGGTCGTGCGCAACCTGCACCACCTGCTGCCGATGCTCC
>JADLBB010000008.1 GCA_020848055.1 Chloroflexota bacterium
ACGCCCGGCCTGCGGGACCTCCAGGAGCCGGCCACGCTCCAGCGCCTGCTGACCGATGTCGGCGCCGCCGCGCCGGGCACTCCCCTGCTGGTGAAGCTCTCGCCGGACCTGACCGATGCGGAGCGCGGCGAGCTGATCGCCGCCATCCGCGGCTCAGCCGCGGGCGTCATTCTGTCGAACACGACCGTCGGCCGTGAGGGCCTCCGCTCCGCCCGCGCCGTCGAGGCGGGCGGCGTCTCCGGGCGGCCGTTGCTTGCGCGCACCATGGCGACCGTGGCTGCGGCGACGGGAGCGCCGCTGGCGGTGATCGCCTCGGGCGGCATCGGCAGCGCGGCCGACGTCGCCGACCTTCGGGCGGCCGGTGCCGACCTCGTGCAGCTTTGGACCGGCATGATCTACGCCGGCCCCGGGCTCATCGGCGAGGCGATCCGCGCCGGTTCGTAGGCCCGCTCGTCGTTCGCAGCTCCCGCGCGGCTGTCATCTTGTGTATTCTTTTGTCATGACAGACATGACAGTGGCCGAGGTGGCCGCCGCATGTGGTGTGACGGAGCGGACGGTCCGTCGATGGCTCAGCGAAGGACGGCTGCCTGCGCTCAGGATCGGCGGTCGAGTGCGGATCCCGGCGCATGCGGTTCGCGAGCTGTCGGTGCCCTACGACGTCGCGCGCGACACCGCGCCGCCCGCCGCGACCGCGGGTCCGCACAGCCGCTCCCGGGCCCGCGAGCAGCGCGTTGCGCGCACCGAGCGTCTGCTCGCCCAGATCCGAGCCATGGCGACGGGCACCGACGGGCCAGCCGAGGCTGTCGCGCTGGTGCGCGCCGGCCGCGACGACCCGCGGCGCCTGCCATGATCGTCGATGCAAGCGTGATCGTTGGCTGGTTCCTGCCTGACGAGCAGAGCGCGGAACGCGACGAGCTGCGCGAGACGATCCTGGCTTCATCGGACGGTGCCGCGGTGCCAGGTGTCTGCTGGATGGAAGTGGCCCACGCGTTGGTTCGTGCCCTGCGGCGAGGCAGGCTGCCACCGGAATCGGCAGGACCGGCTGCGGCCACGCTCGAGGAGCTGATGACGCTCATCCCGACGCGCGACGTTGATCCCGGGGCGGCTCTCCGCCTGGCGCTCGACATCGGCTCGGGGGCATTCGATGCGGCCTATCTCGTGCTTGCCAGGGACAGTGACGAGCCGCTCGTCACGCACGACCGGCGCCTCGCCGAGCTCGCCGCAAAGGCTGGTGTCGCTCTGCGTGAGGCGGCTGAGTCCTGACCGGGCTGCTACGATGCTCGCCGTCTAGCCAAGGTGCGCGGGCAGGACGCGCCGCTCCGAACCCGGAGTGCTACCAGCATGACGACTCTCGACGCCCATCCAGCGGAGGACGCTGCCGCGAGCGGCACGCCACGCATCATCACCGAGCTGCCCGGCCCGAGGGCGCGGGCCATCATCGACCGCGACGAGGCGGTCGCCAGCCCATCGCTCACCCGCTCATACCCGCTCGTGGCCGAGTCGGGATCCGGCGTCACCGTCACGGACGTCGATGGCAACGTGTTCCTGGACTTCGCCGCCGGCATCGCGGTGTGCTCGACCGGCCACGCGCACCCCGGTGTCGTGGCAGCGATCAAGGAGCAGGCCGACCGGCTCATCCACATCGCCGCCACCGACTTCTACGAGCCGCGCTACATGGAGCTCATGGAGCGCCTGGCGGCAATTGCGCCGTTCGCCGAGAAGGCTCGCGTGTTCCTCACCAACTCGGGCACCGAGGCCGTCGAGGGCGCCATCAAGCTGGCCCGCTACCACACGCATCGGCCGGGGATCATCGCCTTCGAGGGTGCCTTCCACGGCCGAACCATGGGCGCGCTGAGCCTGACCAACTCGAAGGTCAAGCAGCGCGCCGGCTTCGGCCCGCTCATCCCGATGGTCCACCACGCGCCCTATCCGCGCGTGCGCGCCTGGCGCGACGGTACCGGGGGCGATGGATCGGCCGAGCTGGCGCACCTACGTAACACGATCTTCGGCCGCCAGATCGCCCCGAGCGACGTCGCCGCCATCGTGGTCGAGCCGATCCAGGGCGAGGGTGGCTACTTCCCGGCCCCGGCCTCGTTCCTGCGCGGCCTGCGCGAGATCTGCGACGAGCACGGCATCCTGCTCGTCGCCGACGAGATCCAGTCGGGCATGGGACGCACCGGCCGCTGGTGGGCGATCCAGCACACCGGCGTGGAGCCGGACATCATCACCACCGCCAAGGGCATCGCCTCGGGCATGCCGATCGGCGCATTCATCGCGCGCGATTCGGTCTGGACCTGGCCGCCCGGCGCCCACGGCTCGACGTTCGCCGGCAACCCGGTGTGCGCCGCTGCTGCCCTGGCCACGCTGGACGTGATCGAGTCGGTCGGCCTGGCTAACGCCGCTGAGCGCGGTGCGCAGCTGCGCGCGGGCCTGGAGCGCGTGGCCGCGGGCAACCCCGCGGTGCGTGACATCCGCGGCGTCGGGCTCATGATCGGTGTCGAGTTCGACTCTCACGAAGTGGCCGAGGCGGTCCAGGAGGCCGCCTTCGAGCGCGGGTTGCTGACGCTCGAGTGCGGCGAGTCGTCGCTGCGCTTCAGTCCGGCCCTGATCGTGGGCGAGGCTGACGTGACCAACGCGGTGTCGCTCTTCGCCGCGGCGTTGAGCGAGACGGCCCACCCGCGGCCTGGCACGGAGGAGACCGGCGGCTGAGGACCGGCAGGTTCCCCTCGAATGTGCCGGTGGGGCACCGATCGGCCAAACCAGCTGAGCGTGAATCGATGTGGCTGGCCGCGTTGTGCCCCGACCGCACATACCGGACAACCGACGACCGAGTGACGGTCGCCAGGGGGTCCGGACCGTCCCTGCTTGGCCGATGCGTGCCGTGGCGGCACACACGAAAGCCCGTGGCCGAGAGGTTGGCCGATCGGTGCCGCTCGGGCACATCTCCGCCAACCTGGGCGCAATGCGCCTGCGGATCCGCCCGGTTGGGGCGGCCACGGACCCTCAGTTGAGCAGGTCCGACAGGCTGGTCAGGAGGAAGCCGCGGTTGCGCAGGCCTGGAATGATCAGATGCAGGGCGTCGAGGGTCTCGTAGCCACCGAGGTGAAACAGGACGATCGAGCCGCTCACGGCACGCCCGATGACCTTGTCGGCGATCTGCGCGGCGGTCGGCCCGCTATCGGAGATCGGCTTCCAGTCGATACTGTCGATGTCCCACAGGAAGGTCTTGGTGTAGCCGGCGGCAGCGGCCGCGTCCAGGACGCCGGCGTTGATGGATCCGTACGGCGGCCGCCAGTAGGGCTGAGGATTCTGGCCCGATGCGGCTCGCAGGATCTCCTCGGCGTCGGTGATCTCACCCTTGATGCGGGCGGCATCGAAGGTGCCGACGCATGGGGCGGAGGTGGGCGATCCACCGCCTCCGCGGACGAGGTCGCAATGATGCATCGTGTGGTTGCCGACCTCGAACAGGTCGGGGTGGGCACGCACCACGGCCAGGATCGCCTGGCCCTGCGGGGTCTGGCTCATGGCCCCGGTCGCGAAGATCGTGGCGCAGACCTTGTTCGCCACCAGGAAGTTGAGGATGTCGATGGCGGGGTCCGTCCGCCCACCCATGTCGAAGGTGAGCGCCATGCCCGACCCGGCGTTCGGGATAGTCTTGAAGGTCTGCTGTGAGCCGGCGACCGCGCGGTTGCCCGCCGTGCAAGACGCGCCGCTGGGCGGTGCAGTGGGCCGCGGGGTTGCCGGTGGCGGCGTCGGGGTGGGGATCGGCGTTACGCCGGGGTCGCCGCTGACCAGCAGCACCCATCCGGGTTCGATGCGATCCGGATTGGTCACCAACGAGGGGTAGCGCTCGGCGTTCCACGCCTGAAGCTGAGCCACGGTCGTCCCGAAGGCGCGGGCTATCGAGGACAGCGAATCGCCAGGCCTGACGGTGTAGGTGGTTCCTACGATCGGCGAAGCGGTCGCAGCGGGCCCCTGGCTGGGCGACGCCGTCCCGATGGTGGCCGATGCCAGCGGTGACCACGAGGGCGAGGGCGAGGGCGTGAAGACGACGCCACCGCTCGATTCAAGATGGGTCGCTGACGCCGTGGCCGGCGGCGTGGGCGCGCAGGCGGCCGACGTGAGCAACAGGATCGCTGTGACCGACAACCAACGGCGAGCGCGCGCCCGTAACGTGTGCATGCACGCGGATAGACGCGCCGCCGGCAATGAACGTTTCAGTCTGTTCGGCCCGGCTCAGCCCCGCGTGGCCCGCTCGTCCGCCAGCCTCGCTTCGACGGCGTCGACGACGGTCTGCGTGGCGGGGAAACCGCCGTCGCGGTACATCGAATGCACGAGGTCCTCGCCCACCCGGACGTCGAAAGCGCCGTCCTCCCAGGGAATCAGCTCGATGGCGGACAGTCGCACGCCGAACCGGAGCATCAGCGCGCTCGTCAGCTCGATGGCCTGTGGCTCGTAGCCGCACTCGGCGCAGTACGTGATGGTAACCCTGATGGCTACACCACCCTCGCCACGATCGCGCGCAACTCACCGATCACCTCGTTGTTGGCCCAATCGAACGTGGCGTCGCGAGCGGCCGCGACGAGCTGCTGGTAGGTGGCTCGCTGGGCATCGGTCATCTGGTCGGCGGGGGCGTCCGGGGAGCCGAGCTCCGGGTGCTCCGCGAAGATGCGCGCCCGTTGCTCGACGCGCTGCGCGGTCACGCTGTCGGGGCGCTCGTGGAATACCCCAACCTCCTGGTAATCGTGGTCCAGGAAGATGAACACCGGTATCGACCGGAACCCGCGGTGCAGGTAGGAATCGATGAGGTCCGACGAATCGCGCGCCACGATGCGGACGTCGAGCTTGCCGCTGTCCTCGGCCAGGCGGGCCAGGATCGGCAGGTTGGCGATCGCGTCCGCGCACCAGTCCTCCGCGATCGCGATGACCTTCAGCGTCCGCGGCAGGTTCCGGAACGCGTCGAGGTCGTCGGGATCGATCCTGATCCTCCGCTCGTTGGCGATGAGGCGTTCCTGGTTGCGCGTCATGTGCGCCTTGAACGCCTCGTAGGTGATGCCAGCCTCGAACTGCTGGCGCGTGACCGCCACTGCCGTTGATTCTCCGTGCAACTATCTGCCTGGGCGAATGGTAGCCCATCGGCGCCACCCGAGGGCGACGCAGGCCGCGACCGACTGGCGCCGCAGCCTAGTTCGGGTTGTAGCCAAAGTCGGAAGCCGGCGCGGTCGGAAGTTCGCCGTCGCTCAGCAGGGCCGACTCACGCTGCAGCAGCGCGATCTCCGCCCGGAGCCGGCTCGCCGCATCTGGAAGCTCGAGCAGCCGCTGTTTGCGCGACAGCTCGATCTGAAGGATCCCGGCGACGGCGTAGCTCGCGGCCACCGGCTCGGCCGGCAGGACAATCGGCTTGAGGATCTCGTCCAGGGAGGCGCTCATGCCGCCGGGCTCGTTCGCGGACACCCCGACTGAAGCGCCGCGAACGACGAACCTCTTCACGCTGGCCAGGTACGCGTCGAGCCTCCTCTGTGCTTCGATCACCAGCCCGATCGCACCATCCCCGGCCAGTTCGACGATGGGCTGAACCGTGGCGATCGCGTACCTCGGAGACCAATCCACCACCGTGATCCGTGCGCGTTGCTCCCCCGCGACGAGCAGCAGCCAGCGCCCGTCGGTGAATCGCTCGGCGCTGCGCACCTCGCAGATCGTTCCGATCTCCTCCGTCTCTGGCTGCTCGCCGACGTCGGAACCCGAAGTGATCATGCTGACTGCGA
>JADLBB010000009.1 GCA_020848055.1 Chloroflexota bacterium
CTGTCCAGGATCGCCCCCGACCCACCGATGGCCCAGCCGGCCATGCCCAGGTACATGAAGGCCGGTGCCGGCGACCAGCGGATGCGCGAGCGCCACACCAGCATCACCCCGCCGAATATCGTGACCACCAGGGCGGGGAAGGCCGATAGGTAACTGAAGACCTGGCCGACAACCTGCACGGCTTCGGGCTGGGCGAAGTCCTGGTACAGGTGGTGGTAGAAGGCGAACCACAGGGCGGCAGTCGTGGCCAGCCAGCCGAGCACGACGTAGCTGGCGACCTTCCAGGGTCGCTTGGCATACACCGGCAGGACCACGTAGAGCAGCGCTGCGCCCAGGTAGATGCCCTCGTTGACCAGCATGTGGCCCACGAAGTAGGTCAGGTTCTTGGCCAGCAGCGGGTTGGTGGTGAAGGTCGGCACGAAGACCTGGATGAGCTCCCTGGCGACCAGGAACGCACCGAGCAATGCTGGCGGAAGCCAGGTCAGAGAGGTGACCGTCATGGCGATGGTGGCCGGGTCGGTGCGCGGCCGGCCGTCGTCCTCGGGGTGGGGATTGACCAGGTACTCCAGGCCGAACATGCGACCGAGGCTGCCGTACTTGCGAATGCCGCGATACAGGAACTCGAGGTCGATGACCAGCAGCACGAGTACCACGATGGTCACGGCGAGCAGGTACGGCACGAACGCCCAAAGCTGCCAGCCGCCCTGGTTGCTGTACGGCAGCGGATACAGGAACGTCCAACCGGTGCCGAACCTGCCGATCAGGGTCGAGATCAGCACCAGCACCACGGCCAGGACCGTGGCCATGTAGCAGATGGTCCACAGCCGGACGCTCATCGGCACGCGCTGCGCGAACAGGTACCAGCAGCCCGCCAGCCCAAAGAGCGCCACCAGCGCCGCCATGCCGATGCCGTGCAGGGTCAGCAGTGGATCGAACCACGTGGTGGCCAGCCCGCCCAGCAGGCCGGATTGGATGGCGCGCAGGAGCAGGCCGGCCAGCCCGAGGATGAGCAGCAGGACGAACGCGGTGAGGAGCCACACCACGCTGATCCGTCGCACGGCGTCCAGGCGCGCCGGATCCCGGAGGATTTCGTCGTCGGTCTTCGGACTGCTTCTCAGCGCGGCCGTTGAAGTTGCGTACCCGCTCATGGCACCTCTCCCTTGTTCCGCGTCGCCTCAGGCGCAGCTGCTGCCACAGCCCCCGGCGCTGCTCCCACACCCGCCCACCGTGAAGGTCTGTTTCATGAACGAGTGGCCCACGCCGCACAGTTCGGTGCAATGGATGGTGTAGGTGCCCGGCTTGGACAGGGCAATCAGGAGCACGTTGGTGAACTGCGGCATGGCCTGCGTCTGGCCCACGATGTTGCCCGCCTCATCGTAGATGGCGAAGCCATGGTTGACGTCGATGCTGGTCACGTTGAACTGAATCGGCTTATCCGAAGGCAGGCAATTCGGATCGAGAGTCCATCCGAACTGCTGGGCCTTCACGTTGACCGCGACCGGCGTGCCCGTCAGCTGCGCGCTCCGCGCGAACTGGTACGGCAGCCAGGTCATCGAGATCGCGAAGGTGACCACTCCAATGGTCAGCAGCCCTCGGAACCACCAGCGCCTGATCAGGCCGGCACGCTTGTAGATGCCGTCCCACGACTCGACGCGGGCATCGAGCGCGATGCTCAGGAAGGTCGCCGCAAGGCAGCCCGCCAGCACGACGAACGCTATACCGACCATCCACTGGGCGGACATTGGCTCCTCCTCATCGGCTTCCCCCTTGAACAGCGGCAGCCCACGACGTCAAGTCGGCGGCTCGAAGGAGCCGCGCGCGGCCTTGCCGCGGGGAAGCAACTCATCCGGGGCACGAGTCAGCCGTGAGGGCCGGGCCGCAGGACTGCCTCGTATCAATGGAAAATGATTAGTCCCTGTATCAGGATATCGTCGGCGTCAAGTCGGGATCCCGGAATCGCGCGAGTCGGCGGGCGGGCTTGGATGCATCCGGCGGTTCATGTTGCCCGGCAGGTGAGGCGAGGAGGATTGCCGCTCCATCTCCCAGTCGATGCGCACGAGGTCGGAGAACGTGGTCGATTCCAGGCGTTCGACCAGCGCGGTCTCGGCGGCCGACCACGCGTCGTGCATCGCGCACTTCGCACCCCAGTAGCACGGGCCGCCGTGGAGCGCGCAGGTCAGGCTGCGGATGGGTCCCTCGGCCGCCTCCACGACCTCGCGCAGCGAGATCTGATCGGGCGAACGCGCCAACTCGTAACCGCCCACGCGACCGATGGAACTCCTGGCGAGCCCGGCTCGCACCAGGGTGCCCAGGATCTGGGGGAGGTAATTGTCGGGGATCCCCATGGCCTCGGAGATCTCGCGGCGCGGCTGCCGGCCGGGATGGCGTGCCAGGTACAGCACCGCTCGCACGCTGTAGTCGCCGCGCCTGCCGAGGACGATCTGCATCATTCCTCCATGCCGGATCAAGCCGGTCAGGCTAGATCATGCCACGAATCGGCAAGTGCGCAACTAATGCTATGGTGTGGCCAATGGACGATTACAACAACCTCGATGCATGGCTCGAGGCGGTGCGCCGTCAGCTCGGCACCGATCTCGCCCTGTCCATCGACGACCAGCGCGCGCTGCTGGACCTGACCAGGGTCGCCGCGCACCGCAGCCAGCGCATCGCAGCTCCGCTGACCGCGTTCCTGGCCGGCATGGCGCTGGCGGACCTCCCGGTGGAGCAGCGGGCCGCTGCCATTGACCGCCTGACCGCCGCGCTCGAGGCGGCCGGCCCCGTCGAGTCGGCGGAACCGGAGGGCGGGGCGCCCTGAGACCGCGCCCGGCGATCCGGCCCCGCCCGAGAACCAGTCAGATGGGCGCTATCGGGCTGTAGTGCAGCACGTCGGCGCGCCAGCCACCCTTGCCGGCCCCGATGTCGCGATAGTCGGCCACCAGCTCGACCGAGCGCACCCACTTGGCCATCTTGTAGCCGAGCTGGCTCTCCAGGCGGACCCTCAGCGGCGCGCCGAACGGGATCGGCAGCGGCTGGCCGTTCATCGCGTAGGCCAGGATCGACTGCGGATGGCGAGCCAGATCGAGGTCCACGGTCTCGTAGAAGTAGCCGTGATCACCGGGCTCCTCCCACTTGTCGTCGAAGGTGTGGAACAGCATGAACCTCGCCTCCGGCAGCGGCCCGGCGCGCTCCAGCAGCGCGGCCAGCGGCACCCCGGTCCAGGTCGCGACCTGGTTCCAACCCTGGATGCAGACGTGCCTGGTCGTCTGCGTCACCGGTGACATGGAGCGCAGCTCGTCGAGGTCCAGGCCCTGCGGCCGCTCGACCAGTCCGCCGATCTCGAACCTGAAGCCCTCGAAGCCCCCGGCAGCCAGCCGCTGCCACTCGGCGTCGCGTGGCGCCCGCCCGTTGGGCCGGGGGACCTCGGTGATCGCGCCTGGCGCATATGACTGGCGCGAGACGAGCCGCTGCAGGGTGGCGCGCTGCCATGGATCGACCACGCGCTGGAGCAGGTTCTGCATCCTCCGCGGCTCGGTCAGCGAACGGTGGGTGGCCCAGACGTGGAGCGCCGCTATGAGACCCAGGGCCAGCACCGCGATGCCCGCGGCCGTCGCCGCCTCGGCCGCGGTCGGCTGTCGCGTGATCCCGAGCACGATCATCGCCAGGCTCTCCGGCAGGCCGTGGGCGATCACCAGCGCGGTGTGGTGGACGATGAACGCGATGAACACGAACAGGCCGATGAAGTGCAGGCTGCGGGCTGACTGCCGACCGCCGAACAGCCTCGGGTACCACGCGAAGCGCCCGCCGATCGCCGGTGACATGGCCACGCCGGTCAGGATCTGGAGCGGCGCGAGGATGAAGACGACCGCGAAGTAGGCCAGCTGCTGCAGCGCGTTGTATGGGTTTCCCTCCGCGGGCAGCTCGAGCTGGAGGTAGGTGATCGCGTCGGCGACGGCGCGCGGGAAGATGTCGAGCGATGTCGGCACCAGGCGCTGCCACTGCGGCGTCAGCAGTAGCACCAGCAGGTAGGCGACACCGGTGAGGATCCAGCCGGCCAGTGCCGCGAAATGCCAGTAGCGCCCGATGCCGAGGTTGTCGCGGCCCGGAAGCGCCAGCAGCGGGCTGTAGGGCTGCTTCTCGTCCTCCGCGGTCCACAGCTCGCCGGACGGCATGCGCTTGCGGGTGAAACGGACCCACTCCGAGCCGGGGCGGCAGTCGTCATGCCAGTAGAGCATCGGGTGAGCGCCGAGGATCTCGATGCCCGAACGGATGAGCAGCGACAGAAACAGGATGTTGAAGGCGTGCGCCAGGCGCACGGCCAGCGGAAAGCCGAGCTCGGCGCCGTCCAATTCAGTCCGCCTCCGTTGATGTCGGTGCGGTGAAGGTGCCCGCGGGGGGGCCGGCGGCACGCCAGTCGTCCACCACGCCGGGTCGGACCACGGCCACGTAGCCGCCGAGGAGCGGTCCGTAGATCACGACGTAAGCGAGGATCCCGATCCACAGCTGGGTGGACAGGTCGAGCTGGTGCACCAGGAACGGAAAGAACGTGGGCACCACGGCGAGGAAGTTGACCTCCCATAGCGCGAAGGCGAACGCCGCCCCGTAGACGATCAGCAGCGGCGCGCGGGCGGATAGTTGATACCCGATGGCCAGCAGTCCCACGAACACGATGCCGAACAGGGCGGCCAGGGTGAAGTGGATCACCCCCCCGAGCAGGATGGCCGGACCGGCCGGGAAGTCCGACTGCAGGGCCACCGGCCCGGTGACGAACGACGCGGCGAACCGGAAGGGAAGCGACGGGGATTGCGACAGGATGACCGTGCCCAGGACGGTCGCCACTCCCAGGACCAGGCCCGCGGCCAGGCCGGCCAGGGCGCCGTGCACCACGACGATGTCGATGTCGCGCTTTTCGACGATGACCGGCACGCCGTCGAGTGTCGCAACGACGGCGCGGTCCGTCAACCGCGGACGCTCGGCGCCGGGTTGAACGCCGCGCGGCGCGCCGCGCGGCGCAGCGCCCCAAGGATGGCCGGACCGGCCAGTACGATGAGTGCCCCGGTCGTCACGGCCCGACCGATATCCCAGCCCAGCGAGGTGACCGCGCTGAAGGCAAGGAACCGCCCAAGGTTGTCGAGCAGCGGCGCGCCGGGCAGGTGCGACAGGCCGGTGTCCAGGCCCACCGCGAACGGCCAGAACCACAGGTTCATGGCCAGCCCAAAGGCGAGGGCCGCCAGCGCGCCGTAGGTCACCAGCAGGACCAATTCGCCGCGCCCGCGCACCGCCGGAAGCAGTCCTGCACCCAAGCCGATCCAGCCGGCGGCCAGCATCTGGAACGGCAGCCACGGGCCGACCCCGCCGGTCAGCAGCGCAGAGGCGAACATGGTGACCGCGCCGAGCACCAGGCCGAAGCCGGGCCCGTAGACCCGGCCGCCGAGCACCAGCAGGGCGAAGGTCGTCTCGATGCCGGCCGCGCCGGCCCCGAGTGGTCGAACGGCCGCGCCGAGGGCCGCCAGGACGCCCAGCATGGCCAGGGCCCGCGCGTCCAGGTGGCCGGCGGTCAGCTCGACCAGCACGACGACCACCAGCACCGGCAGGACCGCGACGAACATCAGGATCGACTCGACCCGGGCATCGCCCGGCGCCCTGACCAGCAGCGGCCAGGCGAAGGCCGCTCCGCCCGCCACCGATGCGAGCGCCAGGACCAGGGCGCTGCGGGCCGGGATCGGCACCGCGCTCACGCGTGCGATCATCCCGGCACCGCGCCGGCGTTCGTTGCCCGGGCGGTCAGCGCGGCGCGTACCTGCTCGACCGTGAGCCACCCGCGACCGATGATGCGCGCCACCTGCGAGGCGAAGGCGGCCGACCCGGAGAGTATCTCGATCGGGGAGCCGTCGGCCACGATCTCGCCCTCGGCCATGACCAGCACTCGGTCGGCCAGCGACGCGGCCAGCTCGGCGTCGTGGGTCGCCACCACGATGGCGCGCCCGCCCCGGGCAAGGTCGCGGATCATCCGCGTGAACCGACGCTTGGCCGGGTAGTCGAAACCGCGGGTCGGCTCATCGAGCAGAACGATGCGCGGCCCCGCGGCCAGCTGGATGGCGAGCACCAGCGCCAGGCGCTGGCCCTCCGACAGGTCGCGCGGATGGATCTCGTCGCCGATGCCCGCCAACAGGTCGTCGAGGATGGACCGGGTCGTGCCCGGTCTCAGCGCGGCATCGGCATCGGAGGCATCGCACTCGGCGGCTACGGTCTCGGAGAAGAGCAGGTCGGACGGGGTCTGCGGAACCAGGCCGATGGTCCGCCGCCCGGACGCTGCGTTGGGAGTGGCATCGCCATGGCCATCGATATGCACCGATCCGGCGGCGCGCGGCCCCGCGCCGTGGAGCGCCCACAGCAGCGACGACTTGCCGGCCCCGTTGCGCCCGATGAGCACCGCCACCTCTCCGCCTCGCAACGCCAGGTCCACGTCGCGCACGGCGAGCACAGCTCCCAGCCGCACCGTGACGCCGCGCGCCTCCAGGGCGGGCGTGACATGGGGGCCGGGCTCCATCGCCATCCCCGGAGCGTTGGCCAGCCGGCGTCGCAGCGGCGCGGCACGACGCCGCGCGTCGCGCACCGAGAGCGGCATCGGTTGCCAGCCGGCCAGGCGCCCCAGCTCGACGATAGGTGGTGCGATGTCCGCATCGGCCATGAGCGTGGCTGGATCGCCGCAGCGCGCGGTCCCGTCCGGCGCCAGCAGCACGAGGCGATCGGCGTACTGGATCGCTCGCTCGAGGCGGTGCTCGGCCAGCACCACGGTCACGCCCAGGTCGTGGACCAGGCGCAGGATGGCGGCCAGCACCTCCTCGGCGGCGGTCGGGTCGAGCGCCGAGGTCGGCTCGTCGAGGACCAGGATGCGGGGTCCCGCGGCCAGCACCGAGGCGATCGCGGTGCGTTGCTGTTGCCCGCCGGACAGGTCGCGCAGGGCGCGCGACCGCAGGTCGGCGATGCCGAGCAGGTCGAGTGTCTCCTCCACCCGCGTGCGCATGACCGATGGCGACACCGCCAGCTGTTCCATGGCGTAGGCCAGCTCCTCCTCGACCGTGTCGGTGACGAAGCCGGCCAGCGGGTCCTGCGCGACGTAGCCGACCACGTCGGCCAGCTGGCGGGGAGGATGGTCGCGCGTATCGCGCCCGGCGACCGTCACCCGCCCGTCGAGCGTGCCGCCGGTGAAGTGGGGCACCAGCCCGGTCATGGCACCCAGCAGGGTGCTCTTGCCGGAGCCGGTTGGGCCGGCCACCAGGCACAGCTCGCCCTCGGGGATGGTCAGCGAAACGTCGCGAATGGCCGGGCGGAATGCACCGGCGTAGGTCACGGTCACCCGCTCAAGGTCGATCATCATCCGGCCTCCAGCGGTGCCGATGCCGGCGCCGCGCGCCCCTCTGGGGCGGCCATCGCTCGCAGTGGGGGCATGGGCGCCAGCATGGCCGGGAGCGAAGCCAGCAGGATCCCGGCCGCCGGAAGTACCGGCAGTTGGGGCCAGGCCAATGGAGAGATGGCGGCCACCATGCTCGCCGGGTCGAGCCGTGCGCCCACGCTCACCAGCGCCACGCAACCGATGCCGGTGGCCAGCACCATCCATTCAGCCGCCAGCCATCGATCGGGCCGATGACGCGTGCGCCTGGTCCATCGACCGGCCAGCGCGATGCCGGCAGCCAACAGCGAGCCACCGGCAACCAGCCCGCCCAGCACCACGCCTGGCGGCGCGCTGCCGTCGAGGAGCGCGTACATGCCGGCGCACATGCCCAGCAGCCCGCCGACCATCACCGCGGCCGTGGCCCGGCGTTGCC
>JADLBB010000010.1 GCA_020848055.1 Chloroflexota bacterium
GAGGAGTACGAGGCCAAGAAGCGCGAGTTGCTGGAGCGGATGTAGTTGGCCGGCGCGCACCTCGCGAACCTGGCCGACGGCATCTACGGCGCGGAGCTCGATCGGCGCATCGGCGAGGCGACCGCGGCCATTGCATCTGCGCTGGCCGCCCAGCCGGCCCTCGCCCAGCCGCGGCTGGCCGCTGTCCTGGGCTCGGGCCTCGGCGGCGTTGTGGAGCTGCTTGATCCGGCGCCACGCCTGACACTGGCATACCGTGACATCCCGCACGTGCCCGGAGCGACCGTCGAGGGGCACGCCGGGGTGCTGGTGGCTGGATCGGTGCGGGGCACGCCGATGATCATCCTGTCCGGCCGTGCCCACCCGTACGAGGGCTATTCGCACCGTGAGGCAACGATCCTGTTGCGGGCAGTCCTCGCCCTGGGAGTCGAGACGCTGGTGGTGACCAATGCCGCCGGTGGCCTGAATCCCGACTTCGAGCCGGGCGACGTGATGCTCATCGCCGACCACGTCAACCACTCCGGTGACAACCCGCTGTACGGCCCCAACCTGGACCGCTTCGGGCCGCGATTCCCGCCCATGACCGATGCCTACGATCCAATCCTGCGCGCCGCTGCGCGCGAGGCGGCACTGGCGTCTGGCGATCCGCTGCGCGAGGGCGTCTACGTCATGCTGTCAGGCCCCTCCTATGAGACCCGGGCCGAGATGCGGATGTTGCGCACCATCGGCGGCGACGCGGTCGGCATGAGCACGGCCCACGAGGTCATCGTCGCGCGTCACGCCGGCGTGCGGGTGCTGGGCTTCAGCCTGATCACCAACAAGGCGACCGAGGACGTCGAGGCCGGCGCGACTCACGAGGAGGTAATCGAGATGGGCCGGATCGGGGCGAAGCGGCTCATCGCGCTGATGGGCGAACTGCTGCCGCGGCTGGCCTGACCGGCCGATGCTCTTCCTGGACCTGTCGCTCGCGCAGTTCGCGGGCATCGCCATCGCGCTGGTGGTGGGCATCACGTTCCACGAATGCAGCCACGCCCTGGTGGCGGATCAGCTGGGCGACCACCGGCCGCGCGCGCTGGGTCGCATCAGCCTCAACCCGATCAACCACCTGGATCCGGTCGGTGCGATCGTGTTCGTCCTCGCCGGCTTCGGCTGGGGCAAGCCGGTGCCGGTCAACGTGTATGCCCTGAGGCCGGGGCGCATCGGGATGGCGGCGGTGGCGGCGGCGGGGCCAATCGCCAACCTCGCGGTGGCCGTGGCCGTGGCCCTGATCTATCGCCTCGCCGAACCGTTCGCGCCCGGACTGGTCCTCGACGTGCTGTGGTTCACGGTCCTTTACAACCTGCTGCTGGCGGCCTTCAACCTGTTGCCCATCCCGCCGCTCGACGGCTACAACGTCGCGCTCGCCTTCGTGCCACCCAAGACCGCGTTCACCATCCAGCGCTACGCTCCGTACGGGGTGCTGGTGCTCCTGCTGCTGGTGTTCCTGCCCGGCAGCCCGCTGGGCGCGGTCTTCGGCTGGATCGGTGGCGCGACCAGGATCCTGACCGGTGCATAGGGTCAACCAGTTCGTGGCACACATCCGGGCGCGGGTGGAACCTGACGAGGCAGTCCTGGCGGCCCGCATCCTGCCGTCGGGTGGGGTCGCGCTGTTCAGCGCCATGCCGGTGCCCGACCAGCGGCACGGCCTGGACGTGGCGCACCGGCTGATGGCCGCCGGGGTTGACGACGCCGACGTGTTGGGCGCCGCGCTGCTGCACGACGCCGCCAAGGGCCATCGCATGCGGCTCGCGCACCGCGTCGGCGGCGTGCTGCTGGAGGCGGCCTCGCCCCGCCTGCTGGCTCGCCTGGCGCGCGACGATCCGCGCTCGTGGCGCCATGGCTTCCACCTGTACCTGCACCACGCCGAGCTGTCGGCCGAGATGGCATTGGCCGCCGGCTGTTCGTCGCGCCTGGCTGCGTTCATCGCGGGGCGCGCCGATGGGTCGGATGCGCTGCTGCAGCGTGCGCTGACGGTCGCCGATGACGCATCCTGATCCGATGGAACCGATCGCGATCGATCCGAACGCCCCGGTGGCCCTTCCGGTCGATGGGACGTTCACCCTCGCCCTGCCCGAGTTCGAGGGCCCGCTGCAGCTGCTGCTGCACCTGATCGAGTCGCGTCAGCTCGACGTCCTGACCGTGCCGCTGGCCGATGTCGCCGACGCCTACGTCGAGCACCTGGCCCATCACCCGGTCGATGCGGTGAACCTGTCGGAGTTCGTTGCCACCGCGGCGCAGCTGATCTGGCTCAAGTCGCGCAGCATGCTGCCGTCGGAGGCACCGCCCCCGCTGCCGGATGGCACCGACGAGCCTGACGAGGAGGAGCTGCGCCGGCGGCTGCTCGAGTACCGCGCCCTGCGCGACGCATCGGTGGCGCTCGGAGCGCGCGACGGGGTGGCGCCGCTCATGCGGCGCGAGCCGCGCGAATCGGACCTGCCCGAAGTGCCGTCCGAGCCGTTGCCGATCGGGCTGCTGGTCGCCGCGCTCGAGACGCTGGCCGCCATCCCGGAGCCCGCGGCTGCGCCAGCCGAGGTCGTGGCGCGCGAGATCACCATCGGGCAGCAGATCGAGGTCCTGCGGGCGGCCCTGTCGCACGGGGGCCGCATCGTGCTGCA
>JADLBB010000011.1 GCA_020848055.1 Chloroflexota bacterium
AAGCAGGTCGTTCTGCTGGCGGACTCATCCAAGTGGGGTCGGACCTTCGTCGGCCTGATTGCGCCGATCACGGCCGCACAGGTGGCCATCACCGATGCGGGAGTGCCCGGCGAACTGCGGCAGCGGGCCGAGGAGGCGGGCGTGCGCGTGATGGTCTCCGATCCATGACGTCATCGCCACTGGAGGCACCCTCGCACCTATAGTGATAGCAGGCAGTCGTAAGCGTGAGGCAGGAACAGTCACCCATGACATCCCAGCACGACGAGTGGCGCGAGCTCGGACAGCAGCTCCGCGTCGACTCGATCAGATCCAGCAGCGCCGCCAACAGCGGCCACCCCACCAGCTCCATGTCCGCGGCCGACCTGATGGCGGTGCTCATGTCGAAGCACCTCCACTACGACTTCGACCGTCCCGATGACCCGCGCAACGACCACCTGATCTTCAGCAAGGGCCACGCCTCGCCGCTGCTGTACGCCATGTTCAAGGCGGCCGGCGCCATCAGCGACGACGAGATGATGACGTTCCGCAAGTTCGGCTCGCGCATGGAGGGTCATCCCACCCCCGTGCTGCCGTGGGTGGACGTCGCAACCGGCTCGCTGGGACAGGGACTGCCCATCGGGGTCGGCGTGGCCATGGCCGGCAAGCGCCTGGATCGGCTTCCGTACCGCGTCTGGGTGCTGTGCGGCGACTCGGAGATGGCCGAGGGCTCGATGTGGGAGGCCTTTGAGGCCGGCGCCTTCCACGGGCTCGACAACCTGACCGCGATCATCGACGTCAACCGCCTCGGCCAGACCGGTGAGACGATGCACGGATGGGACCTCGACGCGTATCGCCGGCGGGCGGAGGCGTTCGGCTGGCATGCCATCGAGGTCGACGGCCATGATGTCGCCGCCGTGGATGCGGCCCTGACCGAAGCCGTCGCCACCGAGGGACGGCCGACGGTCATCATCGCGCGCACCGAGAAGGGTCACGGCGTCGCGTCGGTCGCCAACAAGAACGGCCAGCACGGCAAGCCGGTGCCCGATGCCCCCGCGGCGATCGCCGAGCTTGGCGGCGTGCGCAACATCCGCGTTGACGTTCCGAAGCCGGCGTTGGACGGCGCGCCGCACGCCTTCGGCGACGGGGAGCTGGTGCTGCCGCGCTACGAGCCGGGGACGAAGGAGGCGACCCGCAAGGCGTTTGCCGATGCCCTCCTGGCGCTGGGCAGGGCCCGCGGCGACGTCGTGTCCCTCGATGGCGAGGTCGGCAACAGCACCTACACCGAGGAGTTCGCCGACGCGCTGCCGGATCGGTTCTTCCAGATGTACATCGCCGAGCAGCAGATGCTCGCCGCGGCCGTCGGGCTGCAGGTCCGCGGCTGGAAGCCGTTCGCCGCCACCTTCGCCGCCTTCCTGAGCCGGGCCTACGACTTCGTCCGCATGGCGGCCGTCAGCCGGGCGCACCTGGCTATCGGCGGATCGCATGCCGGCGTCAGCATCGGCGAGGACGGGCCGTCGCAGATGGCGCTCGAGGACCTCGCATCCTTCCGCGCCGTGCATGGCTCCACCGTCCTGTACCCGAGCGACGCCAACGCGGCGGCGGCCCTGGTGCCGCAGATGGCCGAGCGGGAAGGCGTCGTCTACATGCGCACCACGCGCGAGAAGACGCCGATCATCTACTCCCCCGGGGAGGAGTTCCCGATCGGTGGCTCGCGGGTGGTGCGCCGCAGCGACGACGACGCGGTCACGATAGTGGCCGCCGGCATCACGCTGCACGAGGCGCTGGCCGCGGCCGACGCGCTTGCCGCAGATGGCATCAACGCCCGCGTCATCGACCTGTACAGCGTCAAGCCGGCCGACGCCGAGACGTTGCGTGCGGCGGCGCGCGAGACCGGGGCGATCATCACCGTCGAGGATCATTGGCCGGAGGGCGGCATCGGCGATGCCACCCTCGAGGCCCTGGCGACCACCCAGCCGCATCCGGCAGTGACCAAGCTGGCGGTCCGGATCATGCCCGGATCGGGCAAGCCGGCAGAGATGGTGGCCGCCGCCGGCATAGACGCCAACCACATCGCCGATGCGGCCCGGGCGCTCGTCCGCGATGCCACCGGCGCGAGGAGGAACTGACATGAACACGCTGCAGCGGCTTCACGCCGAGCAGGACCAGAGCCCGTGGATCGACTTCATCGACCGCGACCTCATCACCAGCGGCAAGCTGCGGCAGATGGTCGCTGACGGCATTCGCGGGCTGACCAGCAACCCGACCATCTTCGCCAAGGCCGTCGCGACCGGCCAGTACGACGAGCTCATCCGTCGCGAGATCGCCGCCGGCGACGAACCGATGCGCATCTACGAGGAGATCGCCGTCACCGATGTCAGCGACGCCTGCGACGTGCTGCGCTCCGTGTTCGACGCCTCGGGCGGGGCCGACGGCTTCGCCAGCATCGAGGTCGAGCCGCACCTGGCCCAGGACGCGGCCGGCACGCTGGCTCGCGCCCGAGAGCTCTGGCACCGCGTCGATCGACCCAACGCCTTCATCAAGATCCCCGCCACGGTGGCAGGCATCCCGGCCATCGAGGACGCGCTGGCGGAGGGCATCAACATCAACGTCACCCTGATGTTCAGCGTCGAGATCTACCGCCAGGTGGCGCACGCCTACATCGCCGGGCTGCGCCGCTACCGCGATGCCGGCGGTGACGTCAGCAAGGTCGCGAGCGTGGCGAGCTTCTTCGTCAGCCGGGTGGACACCAAGGTGGACAAGTACCTCGACGCCATCGGCACCGATGCGGCCCTCGCCGCGCGCGGCAAGGCAGCCATAGCCAACGCCAAGGAGGCGTACCACTCGTTCAACGAGATCTTCGGCGGTGCCGACTTCGCCGATCTGCGCTCGGCCGGCGCCCGCGTGCAGCGCTGCCTGTGGGCCAGCACCAGCACCAAGAATCCCGCCTACAGCGACGTGCTGTACGTGGACGAACTGATCGGGCCGCAGACGATCAACACGCTGCCGATCGAGACGATCAACGCGTTCCTCGACCACGGTCGGGTGGCGCTCACCCTCGATGGCGACATGCGCACCTCGACCGAAGCGCTGCGCGCGGTCGAGGCGGCCGGGGTCAGCATGGAACGCGTGACCTCGGAGTTGATCGACGAGGGCGTGGCGAGCTTCCAGAAGAGCGTGGACGACCTGATCGCCACGATCGACTCGAAGCGCAAGGAGCTCACCCCCGCATGACGCCGCTGGACGCCGCGATCGCCGATCGGCTCCGCTCCTGGACCGATCAGCAGGTCGCTGAGCGGCTGTGGGCGAAGGATGGCTCGCTGTGGGCTGCCTCCGGCAAGGCGCCCGACGAGCTCGCGGCCTGGCTCGGCTGGCTGGACCTTCCCGATGCCATGAGCGCGCGCGTCGACGAGCTCGAGCATCTCGCCCGCGGCGTGCGCGAGGACGGCTATCGGCAAGCCGCCGTGCTGGGAATGGGTGGCTCGAGCCTTGCTCCCGACCTGTTCAGCCACGTGTTCGGCGGACCCGGCGCGCCCTCGTCGGGCGGCCTGGACCTGCGCGTGCTGGACTCGACCCATCCCGACGTGGTGCGCGGCTTCCGCTCGTGGGCGCAGGCCCAGCGCACGCTGTTCTGCGTCAGCTCCAAGTCCGGCTCGACGACCGAGCCGAACGCGTTCCATGCCGCCATGGGCGAGGTCGCCCCGGCGCTCGACTTCGTCGCCATAACCGATCCGGGCACCTCGCTCGAGCAGCTCGCCCGAACGCAGGAGTTCCGGGCCATCGTCAACGCGCCTCCCGATGTCGGCGGCCGTTACTCGGCGCTGACCGTGTTCGGGCTCGTCCCGGCGGTCCTGCATGGCGTTGACGTTGGCGCGCTGCTGGGGCGGGCCCGCGCCATGGCCGACGCGTGCCGCAACCCGTCCGCCGCGAACAATTCGGGCCTCGCCCTGGGCGCCGCGATGGGGGAGGCGGCGCTGGCCGGCCGCGACAAGCTGACGATCATCACGTCGCCACGCCTGGCGCCGTTCGGCGACTGGGTCGAGCAGCTCATCGCCGAGAGCACCGGCAAGGCCGGGACCGGCATAATCCCGGTTGTCCGCGAGCCGCTGCGTGACCCGGATGCCTACGCGGACGATCGCCAGTTCGTGTTCATCACGCTCGCGTCGAATCCCCACGACGATCTGCGCTCGCTGGCGGACGCGCTGGAAGCGCGCGGCCACCCAGTGCGTCACATCGGCCTGTCCGACACCCTCGACATCGGCGGCGAGTTCGTGCGCTGGGAGGTCGCGACGGCCATGGCGGGCATCGTGCTGGGCATCGACCCGTTCGACCAGCCCAACGTGCAGGAGAGCAAGGACGCGACCAAGGCGCTGCTCCAGGCCTACCAGGACCAGGGCGCCCTGCCGGCCCCGATGCCGATCGTGCCCGAGCCCGGCGTGTCGGTTACGGCCGACCCGCAGGCCATCGGCGACGCGCCGGTCAGCGTCGACGGCGCGATCAACCAGCTCCTGTCGCTCGTCCGCCCGGGCGTGGACTACGTCGCCATCCTGGCCTACCTGCCGATGGACCCCGACGTGGTCGAGCGCCTCCAGGCGATCCGCGCTCGCATCGGTGAGCGGACCGGGGCGGCGACGACCCTTGGCTTCGGGCCCCGGTTCCTGCATTCGACCGGGCAGCTCCACAAGGGCGGTCCGGATACTGGCGTGTTCCTGCAGATCACCGCGGATCCGTCGAAGGACCTGCCGATCCCGGGTTGGCCGGAGTCGTTCGGCACGTTGATCGCCGCGGAGGCGCTGGGCGACCTGCAGTCGCTCCAGAAGCGCGGCCGCCGCGTCATGCGGCTCCACCTGGCCGATGCGTCCGCCGGCCTGGACCGGCTGAACGCCACGGTCGACGTGGCGCTGCGACCCCGGCGAGATCGATAGCACGCTTGGACTGGGTTAGTCCCGGACGAGGCCTCGAAGCGCTGGCGAAGCGGGGTCGACCCAACGCAGCTGCGGGACCGATGCGAACGCCTGGTCAGCCGATATCAGCGCCTCGGCGTCCCGCTCGATGGCCACCGCTGCCAGCACGGCATCGAACGCGCCGAGCGCAGGGTGGCGCTCGAACAGCGCCAGGCCGTGCTCGAGGTCATCGGGCGTGGTGACGATGAGGCTGAAGGCCGCGGCGTAGTTGCGCGCGACCGCCACCGCATCGGTCCGTGAGCGCCGGCGGGAACGGATGTGGGCGAACTCCTGGATGACGTCGACTGTCGTGGTGGCCTCGATGCGGCCCTCTCCGTGCCAGGTCAGCAGCCGGCGACACGGGTCACGCAGCGGATGCTCGCTGCCCACGGCGTAGACTAGGACCGTCGTGTCGAGGACGATCACCTGGTTCGTCGGCGCGCGCGGTCGAGCTCCTGGCGCAGCGCTGCGGGGTCGGTTGGCACTTTCATCGGTTCGACTGCCAGGACCTCCGCTACCGCCATGCGTCGCTGCTCGGCATCGGCAGGCATGCGGTCGATCGCGTCGCGAATGACAGAAGCCACCGAAACCTGCCGCCGTTCTGCCTCCCGCGCCAGCTTGCGATAGCGCGGCTCGTCGAGCAGGAGCTGCACCCGACGATCTAAGTTGTGCATGTACATATGCTAGCTCCTATTCGGAACCACGTCATGTCGAGGTTGACCAGCGCTCCGGCCATGCTCCGCTACCGATGTGGGTTTAGGATTGCGCCGATGGTCCGCATCGGTCCCAGCGCGAGACGGTTGGCGGTGCCGGCCGATGGACTCCTCCATCCGGTCGTTCTTGGCGCGATCGGCCTGCTGCTGCTAAACGATCACGTCCTCAAGACGACAACCCCGGGGTTCGTCACGGGCAAGCTTTCCGATTTCGCCGGCCTCGCGTTCTTTCGTGGAGACCTCGACGCCGCCGCAGGACGCCGCACTTGAGGTTCGCATCGGCGACCCCGCCTGATGCTCCCGCACCGATTCGGGCTTAGGATGGTGCGGACGGTCCGCATCGGTCTGGCAGGCTGAGCGCGCCGAACGAGCAAGCAATACGCTGGAGGAACCGTGCAGGTAGCGATCTGTGGACTGGGCAGGATGGGGGCCGGGATGGCGCGACGTGCGGCGCGCGGCGGGCACGACGTGGTCGCCTGGAACCGGACCGAGCAGGTGGCGATCGACCTCGCCGCGGAGCCGGAGAACGGGGGGCGCGTCACGGTCGCAGAGCCGATCGAGCGGCTGCGCGACGTGCTGACCGCGCCGCGGCACGTCGTCATCAGCGTGCCGTCCGGGCAGGCGACCGACGACATGATCGCCGAGCTGGCGGGCATCCTCGAGCCAGGCGACGTGATCGTCGACGCTGGCAACTCCCGCTTCCATGATTCTGTGCGCCACGCGGCCGAGCTGGAGGTGAAGGGCCTCGAGTGGCTCGACATGGGCGTGTCGGGCGGCGTGTGGGGGCTGGAGGTGGGCTTTTGCGCCATGCTCGGTGGCAAGCGCGAGATCTTCGACCGTTTCGAGCCGGTGGTCCGCACCCTCGCGCCGGAGAACGGATACCTTTACTGCGGCGCCGCGGGCGCGGGGCACTACGTCAAGATGGTCCACAACGGGATCGAGTACGGGATCATGCAGGCCTACGGCGAGGGCTTCGACATCCTGCATGCATCCGATTACGACGTCGATCTGGCTGCGGTCGCCCGAATGTGGAACCACGGGTCGGTCATCCGCTCCTGGCTGCTCGAACTGGCGGGCGACGCGTTCGAGAAGGAGGGCAACGACCTCGCCTCCATCAAGGGCTGGGTCGCCGATTCGGGCGAGGGCCGCTGGACGGTTGCCGAGGCCATCGACCACGACGTGCCCGCCCCCGTCATCACCCTGGCCCTGATCCAGCGCTTCCGCAGCCGCCGTGACCCCGACTCATACACCGATCGCGTCCTCGCCGCCCTGCGCAACGAGTTCGGCGGCCACGCGATCAAGGAGCGTTCGTAGCCGATGGCGACAACGGCATCGCCGGCTGCCGCGCCGGCCGGCCCCGCGCCCAACCCGCTGCGTGCCGGCCTGCGCCTGGAGCGCATCGCCGAGCCGTGCACCATGGTCATCTGCGGCGCGACCGGCGACCTGACCGAACGCAAGCTCGGCCCGGCCCTGTACAACACCCTGCTCGGAGGGTTCCTGCCGCCGGAGTTCACGGTCGTCGGGTTCGCGCGCCGCGACCTGACCGACGAGGCCTTCCGCGCGCACCTGCTCGACGGGATCAACAAGTACTCGCGCAACCGTCCGGCCAAGCCATCGATCTGGGAGTCGTTCGCCGCGGGCATCGAGTACCACCGCGGCGACTTCGACGACGCCGCGGCCTTCACCGAGCTCGCCAAGCGCCTGGATCGGATCGACCGCGACCGCGGGACCGCGGGCAACCGCCTCTTCTATCTGGCGGTGCCACCGAGCCTGTACCCGGAGATCATCGGCAACCTTGAGCGCGCGGGCCTCGCCGCCAGCGGCGAGAAGCGGACGACCGGCCCGAAGCATGGCTGGACGCGGGTCATCGTGGAGAAGCCGTTCGGCTACGACCTGGCCAGCGCCCAGGCGCTCAACCACGAGATCGCGGCCGCCCTGGACGAGGAGCAGGTGTTCCGCATCGACCACTACCTGGGCAAGGAGACGGTCCAGAACCTGTCGGTCTTCCGCTTCGGCAACGGCCTGTTCGAGCCGATCTGGAACCGGCGCTACATCGACTCGGTGCAGATCACCGTGGCAGAGACCGTCGGCGTCGAGGGCCGTGGTGAGTTCTACGACGGGACCGGCGCCCTTCGCGACATCATCCAGAACCACGGGCTGCAATTGCTGGCGATGTTCGCGATGGAACCTCCGGTCGATCTGTCGGCCGAGGACCTGCGCGACGAGAAGCTCAAGGTGCTGCGCGCGGTCAAGCCGATGCCGCCCGAGGACGTGGCGCGCAACACCGTTCGCGGCCAGTACGTGAACGGCTGGGTCGAGGGTGAACGCATGCCGGCCTACCGCGATGAGCCGGAGGTGGCACCGGACTCGGAGACCGAGACCTACGTCGCGCTCAAGTTGGCGATCGAGTCCTGGCGATGGGCGGGCGTGCCGTTCTACATCCGCACCGGCAAGGCCATGCCGTCCCGGGTGACCGAGATCGCGGTCCAGTTCCGGCGCGCGCCACTGGCGCTGTTCAGCCGCGCCGGCGTGCCGCAGATCGACCCGAACGTGCTCGCCATCCGGGTCCAGCCCGACGAGGGCATCCTGCTGCGCTTCGGCGCCAAGGTGCCCGGCCAGGGCCTGAACATCCGCACGGTGAACATGGACTTCCGGTACGGATCCTCGTTCGCGGTGGACTCGCCCGACGCGTACGAGACGCTGCTGCTCGACGCGATGGTCGGCGACGCCAGCCTGTTCACCCGCAACGACGAGGTCGAGCGGGCGTGGGCCATCCTCGACCCGATCCTAGATACCTGGTCCTCCGGCGAAGGCGGCCCGCTGCACTTCTACGGCGCGGGCACGTGGGGTCCGCCGGCCGCCGATGAGCTGCTCGAGCGCGACGGGCGGGCGTGGAGAAGGCCATGACCGGCAGCCGATCGGCGACGGTGGAGCGCGAGAGGGCCGCGCATCGGCGGCTCATGCGCTTCGGCGTCCATCCGGGCCAGGTGGTGCCGATGTGGGAGACGAGCGACACCAGCGTGCAGGCCATCGCGACGCACCTGTCGTCGCTGTGGATGGCCGCCGATGGCGCCGCCGAGGCCGCGCCCGGCGACGCGCGGACCGTGACCGAGAAGGGCCTGGCCCACGCGCGCGCCTCGGTGCTGAACCTGATCGCCGTCGTGATCGATGACCAGGCGGCCGACCGAGTCGTGTCCACCCTGCTGGAGCTCGGCGTGCGCCACCCGTCGCGTGCCATCGTGCTCGCCCCGCATCCGGGAAGCTCGAAACGCGGCATCGACGCGCGCATCAGCGCTCACTGCACGCTGGCCAACGGAGGCGGCGAACGGGTGTGCTGCGAGGAGGTCGTCCTGCTGGTGCGCGGCGAGTCGGCGGCGCACCTGGCGGGCATCGTGGCGCCGCTGTTGATCCATGACCTGCCAACCCACGTGTGGTGGCCTGGCGATCCGCCGTTCCGGAACCCGGCCTTCGACCAGGTGGTCGAGCTGTGCGATCGGGTGCTCTTCGACTCATCCGACATGGATGACCTGGCGGCGGGCTGGCGCCGCATAGCGGGCCTGCGACGGCGCAGCGGTAGCGGCGACCTCAGTTGGGAGCGCCTCCACCTTTGGCAGGAGCTGACGGCCCAGTTCTTCGACGCGCCGCGCTTCCGGCGCTACCTTCCGAATGTCAGCCGCCTGCGTATCCGGTACGCGGTCGCGCCGTCCGGCGCGACCGGCGCGGGCATCGCATCGCCCATGGCGCAGGCCCTGCTGTACGCCGGGTGGATCGCGACTCGCCTGGGTTGGAAGCGCCATCGGACTCTCGAGACCCTGACGGCGGGCGCGTTCCGGCTGGTGCTCGAGGGTCGCCATGAGATGGTCGACCTCCTCGTCGAGCCCGAGGCGACCGATGCGGTTCGGGCTGGAGACCTGCTATCGGTGCGAATGGCGTCGCGCGGCGAGACCGGCGCCGGCGAGTTCATCATCGACCGCGCCGTCGACGATGCCGCGGTCGCCACCAACGCCGACGGCATGACTGCCCTCTTCCGCCGGGTTCCGATGCTACCGCGCAGCGAGGCTGAGCTGCTCAGCGCCCAGCTGGCGCTCGACCGCGCCGATGCCGTGTACGACGACGCGATGCGCGCGGCCGGGATCCTGCTGGCGTCAGCCCGCGAGGTGACTGCGTGACGCGCTTCTCGGTCCTGCCCGATCCGGCGGCGGTGTGCGCGGCGATGGCCGACCTGGTGGTCGAGTCGGCGGCGGCCGCGATCGACGAGCAGGGCATCTTCCGCATCGCGTTGTCGGGGGGCGGGACGCCCAAGACGGTGTATCCGATGCTGCTGGAGCCGCATCGGCGCGACGCGGTGGATTGGAGTCGCGTCGAGTTCTTCTGGGGTGACGAGCGCGCGGTGCCGCCGGACGATCCGCAGTCGAACTTCGGCGTGGCCTACGCGATGCTCATCGCGCGCCTGCCCAACGTCCGGCCGGCTCGCATCCACCGCATGCCGGCCGAGGCACCGGATCTCGATGCCGCGGCGCTCGGCTACGAGAGCGAGCTGCGCGTTGCGTTTGGAACGCGCGGCGGCGAGTTTCCGGCGTTCGACCTCGTGTGGCTGGGCATGGGTCCCGACGGCCACACGGCCAGCCTGTTTCCCGGGTCGGCCGCGCTCGACGAGACGGAGCGAGCGGTAGTCGCCAACTGGGCGCCGCACCCGCGGGCCTGGCGAATGACGCTGACGTTCCCGGTCTTCGACGCGGCGCGGCGCGTCGTCTTCGTGGTCGAGGGCAAGAACAAGGCCGACGCGATCCGCGCCGTACGCGCCGGAGGTTCTGGCCTCCCCGCGGAGCGCGTATCCGGCGAAGGGGTCGAGTGGCTGCTGGACGCCGCGGCCGCCGGCGAGGAGTCCGGCTGAGACATGCCGCCGGCCGTCTGGCTGATCACGTCCATCGTCGCCGCGGGCGGCGCGTACGCGGTGGCCTGGCCGGCCTGGCAGTCGCTTCGGGCGCGCCGAGACCGTGATACCAACACCGATCGCTACCTGCGCTGGCGCGGACGCGCGCCGCGGGACGCGCCCAGCCCGGCGGGCCCCACGGGCGACGAGCGTCGCCGATTGGCGATCGGCGCCGTGCTGGCTGGCGTCGCGGCGGTCGCGCTGATCGCCTTTCTGGCTGGCGGCTGATCGCGGTGCGCGTCGAGCTGCTGTTCGCCGATGGCGACCCGGCCGCCATGCCGGCGCGCCAGGCCCTGGCGGAGGTCCTTGGCGAGGATGCCTTCGAGACGCCGATCCAGCTCATCGCGGTCGGCTCCCCGGAGGACGCGTCGATGCTCGACATGCGTGGATCGCCGACGATCCGGATCGACGGGCTCGACATCGTGCCGGGCTGGGACGGGCCGATCGGCCTGGTCCAGCGCGACTACGGTGACGGCCCGGTGCCGCCCAAGGCGCTGATCCGGGCGGCGGTCGAGCGGGCGCGCGGCTGGGGCCATGGGCGCCCGCGCCGGCCCGAACGCGATCCGGGGTAGACTGGCGCCCACTGCACCATGTCCGCCAACAAACGCCCAAGCACATCGAGCCTGCGCCGCTACGTCACGTCGCGCCCGTACGTCGCTGTCGCGGACATCCGGCGCCGGTTCGACCTCGAGGCCGATGCGATGAGCGTCGTGTCGCGCAACGGCACGACCGCCTACGTCGGCCTGCCCGAGCGAGAGGCCATCAAGCTCCAGGAACTCTGGCAGCGCGACGAACTGGGGGTGGAGCTGTCGGTCGAGGTCCGGGCGCCGGTCATCGTCGGGGTGTACCCCATGCGCGTGGCCCGCTTCGTGGTCGACCAGGCGACCGGCAGCAACGGCCACCGCCCGTTGGACGAATCTCCCGGGGGGTCTGCCGAGTGAATCGCGGCTCGCCTGTGCCCGAGGTTTCGGCGCTCATCCTCGGCCACGATATCGCGCCACTCGGCGTCCTGCGCGCGCTGGCCGCACATCGGGTGAACTGCCTCGTCGTCGAGGAGACTACCGACGTCATCAGCCACTCGCGATGGTACCGTTCCCCGCAACGCACCCTCGCCGAGACCGATAACGGCGAGGCACTGACCGCATACCTGCGCTCGCTCGAGATCGACCGAGCCGTGCTGCTGCCATGTTCCGACCGCTGGGTCCTGGCCGTGGCCAGAATGTCCGACGATCTGCGGCGGCGCTTTCCTTCCGGATCGCCCGGTCGCGACGTGGTCGAGCAATTGGTCGATAAGGACCGCTTCGGGGCGCTGGTCGCCAGGCTGGGGATCCCGCACCCGTTCACCCTCGATATCGGGGGGCCGGCCGACCTGGGCGCATTGAGTGACGAGCAGCTGGCCAGCGGCTTCCTCAAGCCGACCTCGTCGGTGCTGCATCGTCGTCACTTCGGGACGAAGGGATCCTTCGCCACCTCGCGTGCGGCCGCGGTGCAGCGGGTGGAGGAGGCGGCGGCGCTCGGGATCGGGTTCGTGTTCCAGGACTGGATCCCGGGACCGCACGCGTCATCGATCCTCATCGATGGCCTCGTGGATCGTCATGGCGACATCCATGGCCTGACGGCGCGGCGCAAGATCAGGGAGTATCCGGCCCGGCTGGGCACGACCTCGGCGTCAATAGGAATACGGCCGGCGAGCGTCTCCGACGCCGTCGAATCGGTCACGCGCCTGCTGGCCGAGATCTCCTATCGCGGCCTCTTCAACATCGAGTTCAAGCACGATGCGCGCGACGGCCTGCACAAGATCATCGAGTTCAATCCCCGAGCCTGCTGGTATACCGGCACGATCGTCAGCGGTGGCGTCGATCTGCCGTGGCTCGCCTACCACGACGCGCTGGAGATGCCCGTGCCATCGACCGGGCGCTATCGAGCTGGGCGGCGCGCCCTCTATGAATTCGGTGATGCGCGGGCGATCCTGGTCGCTGTGCGCGAAGGCCGGCGGCCGGAGGGCTCGGTCGTGCGGACCTGGCTGCTCGGCGATCGTGCGCTGTTCTGGTGGAGGGATCCGATGCCGGCGCTGGGTGGCGTGCTGGCGGCGTTGCGCCGGCGAATCCGCCGCTTCCTCGCTCGGAACTAGACGGCCGAGGTACCAGGGGCCGACCCGTGGGCCGCGGGTGAACCCATCCCGCCCATGCGTTGTACCGTCTCCATCACGGCGGCGACGAACGCATCGACCTCCCCTTCCGACAT
>JADLBB010000012.1 GCA_020848055.1 Chloroflexota bacterium
ATGGTCGGAGACGATCGGTTCAAGTTGCTGTCGTTCACCGGCAGCCCGAGCGTTGGCTGGAAGATGAAGGCGGAGGCTGGACACGCCAAGGTCGTGCTCGAGCTGGGGGGCAACGCCGGGGCCATCGTGGACGAGACGGCCGACCTCGACTGGGCCGTCGAGCGCCTCGTGTACGGCGCGTTTGCCTACGCCGGCCAGGTGTGCATCAGCGTCCAGCGCATCTACGTCGTGCGCGACATCTACGACGAGTTCGAGCGCCGCTTAGTCGAACGCACGCGCGCCGTCAAGGTGGGCGACCCTCTCGATCCGGCGACCGACCTCGGACCGATGATCGACACCGCCGCCGTGACCCGCACCGACGGCTGGGTGACCGATGCCATCGCGGCCGGTGCCCGCGCCCTGGTGCGCGGCGAGCCGAACGGCCGCTGGTACACGCCAACCATCCTGGTGGACGTGCCGCGCGACGCGATGGTCTGCTCCGAGGAGGCGTTCGCGCCGGTCGTGAACCTGTTCGCGGTCGATTCGTTCGCCGATGCGGTGGCCCAGATCAACGACAGCCGCTTCGGCCTGCAGTGCGGCATCTTCACCTCGTCGCTGGACCACACCCTGCTGGCGCACGACGAGCTCGAGATGGGCGGCATCATCGTCAACGACATCCCCACCTGGCGCACCGACGCCATGCCGTACGGCGGCGTGAAGGACTCGGGCCTCGGGCGCGAGGGACTGCGCTGGAGCATCGAGGACATGACCGAGCCGAGGCTGCTCGCCTTCGCCCGCACGTCCGGCAGCCGATGACCAGCGCCGTCGAGGCGACCGTCTACGCCCGCGTCGTGGCGGCCGATGAGCTCCGCGACGGCGAGTTGATCCCGGTCGAGATCGACGGCACGCCGGTGGTGCTGGTGCGACACCGCGGCGAGTTCTTCGCGGTCCAGAACAACTGCACCCACCGCGACTTCCCGCTATCGGAGGCGGGCTTCGACGCCCGCGACGGGCTCCTGATCTGCGCCTGGCACAACGGCTGCTTCGACGTTCGCACCGGCGAGGCGGTCGTGCCGCCGCCAACCGAGCCCGTCGAGACGTTCCCCGTCCGACTCGTCGATGGCTGGGTTGAGGTTGGCCTGACCGGCAGTCTCGAGCCGTAATAGTCGATGCGCATCGCCATCCGGACCTTCGCCTCTCTGCGCGAGCTATCGGTGGACCGATGCGACCTCGAGCTGCCCGATGGCTCCACCCTGGCCGCCGCCTGGGATGCCTTCGCGGCCCTCTACCCTGCGACCGCGGTGCAGCGACCCTACGTGCGCGCCGCGCGCAACGGTGCCTACCAACCGTGGGACACCGTGCTGGACGATGGCGACGAGGTGGCCTTCCTGCCACCGGTCAGCGGTGGGGCCGGACGCCTTACAGCCGGGCCGATCGACGTCGATGCGCTCGAGCGAGCCATGGCCGATCCGGAGCACGGAGCGGTCGTGACGTTCGTGGGCCGCGCACGTCGCCGCTCCGATGACGGCCGCGAGGTCGTCGAACTGGAGTACGAGGCCTTCGACGCGATGGCCGAAACCGTGCTGGCCCAGATCGTGGCCGAGGCGGTCGATCGCTGGGGCGCATCGGTGCAGGTCGTCCATCGCACCGGGGTGGTGGCCATCGGCGAAGCGGCGGTCGTCATCGTCACCGGTGCCGCCCATCGGGCCACCGCCTATGAGGCCAATCGGTTCGTCATCGAGGCCATCAAGCAGCGTCTGCCGATCTGGAAGCGCGAGCGCTTCGTCGACGGCAGCGAATGGAAACGCCCCGGCGCCTAGGCTTCCCGACCCACGGTCGACATCCAGCGCTCTGCCTCCGCCGGCGATCGCAGCCGGACGACCGGGTGGATCGGGCGCGCGGCGAGCTGCGCGGCCTAGAACAGCGTTGATGCGCGCCATGGCGCCAGATGGTACCGATGGGGCCGGGCGTGCAATCGTCCGCCTCACCGTGCACAATGCGCGGGTCATGGCGACCCCCAAGCCGGGCGAGATCCGCTGCCCGACCTGTCACCGCTCGACCCCACCCGCCGCGTTCTGCACGCAGTGCGGTTCGGTCATCCCGCCCGATGCGCGCATTCGGCCGCGGGGCATGGACCGCGACGAGCTGCAGGACCGCATCCGCGCCCGCCGCTCCGGCGACGACCCGTACTTCCGCGGCTCCGACGTCGATGAGGGCACCGGCATCTACGAGCGCTTCGAGCCCGACCCCACCGACCGCCTGGCGCGCCGTGACGCTCCCGCCGCTGAGCCTCGCACTGATCTGCTGGGCGCGGGGCCAGCCGCCCCGAGCCCACCGCCACAGCGGACCGACCTGACGCGCGACCGCGAGGAGTGGATCGCGCCTGCCGGATCGGGTGCGGCGATTCCTCCTCCGCTCGTCGACCCGGCGCCGCCAGCCGCGCCCCCGGCCGCGACACCCCCGGGCGCCTACGACGATGGCTCGTATGGCGGTAACGATGACTATGACTATGGCTACGACGACTACGATTGGCAGGAGACGCGCCGGTCGGGCGGAGGCGGGATCTTGGCGATCCTGGGCTTCCTGGGACTCGGCGCGCTGGCGCTGGTGGCCGGGGCCGTGCTGGCCAACGCGCTCGGCAACGGGATCGGCCAGGGGGACGCGACGCCCACGCCTATCGCGAGCGTCGCGCCCAGCGTGGCCGCGACCCCGCAGGTCACCGCCGCGCCGTCGCCGTCGCTGGTCGTGCCGAGCGAATCTGCCGCGCCGAGTGGCGGACCCATCGTCTTCCCCGACGGCTTCACCGCCGCCACGCAGCCCTGCATTCCGGGCAGCGTGCGCGCCGATGGCTGCGATTCGAACGGGGCCGCCAACAGCGGCAGCGTCGAGATCTGGGTCGGCTTCCGGAAGGGGACGGCCAGTGACGTCATCGGCGCCATCCTCGAGCATCCCGATGGGACGACCGAGGACGCATCGATCGACTTGGCGGACATCAACTGCGGATCCATCTGCAACGGCTACACCTGGTTCCAGTTCTCGAACCTGGAGCCGGGGACCTACGAGGTCCGGATCACCCGCAACGGGGAGCTGGCTGCGGTGACGACCTTCGAGGTGTCCTAGCGGCCATCGGCTGCGTGGCTCGCAGGAGGTGGGGAGGCCCATGACCAACGAGACGTTCGAGAGGCTGCGCCTTCCGGTCGCCGGGCTGCTGCTGGCGCTGGCCGCCGTCCTGCTGTGGCCGCGCGGCTCCTCGGCGCCGACGGCCGACCCTGGGACGACGCCGACAGCGCCGGCCCCCACGGTTGTGGTCGGAGGAGCCGTGATCGAGGCATCGGTGCCCGCCACGCCCTCGACCCCGCTGGTTGCGACCTCGGTGCCGGCCGCCACCCTCTCGCCCATCCTGACGCCGGCGCCGGCGCCGGACACCTTCAGCGCGCGCATCCAGGCCTGTCGCCGGCTCGACGGTTCGCATTGCCGCGGCGAGTTCGACGAGGTCCCGCGCCACTCCGAGTCCTTCATCGCGCTCGTGACGTTCGCCGACGCGAGGCCCGGCGACGTCATCAACGCTCGGCTCAGCGGGCCGGGGGTGGAGATCAACGGCGGACCGTTCACGCTCGACGGCGGCGGCGACGGCTGGTACTACGCGACCATGCGGTTTGGCGAGCTGCCCGAGGGTGACTACGCGCTGATCGCCCTGCGCAACGGGGTCGAGGTCGCCAGGATCAGGCTCGAACGCGACTGAGCGTCAGCCCGCGCGCGGTGAGCGACCGGCATCGCGCCGCCGGGCGGCCAGGGCGCTGATGGCCTCCAGCACGCAGCGGTGCGCCGCCGTCGAGGTGACCTCGGCCTGATCGAACGGCGGCGCCACCTC
>JADLBB010000013.1 GCA_020848055.1 Chloroflexota bacterium
ACTACGGCTCGGTCAAGGCGCTGACCGACCTGACCCTCGACGTGCGGCAGGGCGAGATCTTCGGATTCCTGGGGCCCAACGGCGCCGGCAAGTCGACCACCATCCGCACGCTGCTCGGCTTCCTCCACGCCACGCGAGGCTCGGCCTCGGTGCTGGGCCTCGACATCGGCACTCAATCGGTCGCGATCAGGGAGCGCGTGGGCTACCTGCCGGGCGGCATCGCGCTGTATGACTCGCTGACCGGCGAGGGCGTGCTCGACTACCTGGCCGACCTGCAGGGCCGCAAGCCATACCGCCGCGCGGAGCTGTGCGATCGGCTCGAATTGCCGGCGTCGGTCCTGCGCCGGCGGGTGCGCGACTACTCGCGCGGAATGCGCCAGAAGATCGGGGTCGTGCAGGCGCTGCAGCACGATCCGGAGGTGGCGATCCTGGACGAGCCGACCGAGGGCCTCGACCCGCTCATGCAACAGGCGTTCTATCGCATCCTTGACGACCTGCGCTCCGAGGGCCGCACGATCTTCTTCAGTTCGCACCAGCTGTTCGAGGTCGAACGTCTTTGCGACCGGGTAGCGATCGTTCGCGACGGCAGGCTGATGGCCATCCACGCCATGGCCGAGTTGCTCAACCGGCGCCGCCGTCGGGTGACGATCCGCTGGCGCGGAGCCGCGCCCGACCCGGCCACGCTCCCCGGCCTGAGCGACGCCCAGGTCGATGGGTCGCGCATCATCGGCACGCTATCGGGCGAGATCGCAGGATTCGTGCGCTCCATCGCCTCGCCCAACCTGGACGACCTCACCATCGAGCCCGCCAGCCTGGAGGAGGCGTTCCTGGAGTACTACGCCACCGATGAGCCGGATGGAGCGACAGCGGAATGAACGGCAGGCTGGTGCTCCAGACCGTGCGCTGGCAGGCGGTGCGCCTCGCGGCCGTGGTCGTGGCCGGCGTCGCGTGGGGGGCGCTGATGCCGTTCGTCTACACCCAGTTCAGCGACCTCATCCGCGAGATGGCGAACTCGGGGCAGATCCCCCAGGAGCTGCTGAACTTCGGGTCGGGATCGCTGACATCGGTGTCCGGCACCATAACGCTCGGGCTCCAGCACCCGATCGCGATCGCGCTGGTGGCCATCTTCGCCGTCGGAGCGGCCTCGACCGCCGTCGCCGGTGAGCGCGCGCGTGGCACGCTGGAGGTGCTCCTGGCGCGGCCGATCTCGCGCACTCGACTGTACTGGAGCCTGCTCGTCGGAATCGGCATCGCAACCTTCGTCGCGTTCGGAGCGGTCCTGGGCGGTGCGATCGGCGGCACGATCGCCTTCGGCCTGGCCGACCAGGTCGAGCTGGGTCGCCTGCCCTGGGTGATCCTCAACGGCTTCGGCCTGTGGGCCGCGTTCCTGACCTTCAGCCTCGCCGCCTCGATCACCTTCGATCGCCCCGGGCCCGCCATCGGCATCAGCCTGGCCTGGTTGCTGATCCACTACTTCCTGGAGATCCTCGGCTCACTGTGGACCGATGCGGCCTGGACCCAGCAGTACTCGCTGCTGCATCACTTCAACCCAGGAGCCATCCTGTCGGGCAACGGTGATCCGATGGACCTCGTCATCGTGCTCGTCGCAACCGTCGTGCCGATCTCCTACGCGCTGTACCTCTTCCCGCAGCGCGACCTGGCCGCACCCTCCTGATACCTTCCTGATCGACGGGCTCAGGCCTCGAGGGCGTAGGCCACCGCATCGGTCACCAACATTCGCTCGCCCTCTGCCCACGCCTCGCCCGTCAGCGGGTCGTCGTGCAGGGTCTTGGGGTCGAACGCGAGGACCTCACGGTTCCACGGGTTGAGCCCGGTGCCGCTCTTGCGCTCGATGGTGGCCGCGGCACCGGCAATGCGGGCCGCGCGCTGGCGGTCGCCGCTGCGTTCGGCGACGATCGAGAGCGCGTCGAACAACAGCGCGTAGCCGGTCACGTCCCCGGCCTCCTCGAAGATCCGCAACGCGCGCCTGAACCGGCCCGCTGCCTCCTCCAGCAGGGCAGGATCCGGGGTCTCTGACGATTGGTGCTCCTTGAGCGCGGCCAGCCCGATGGTGTAGCCGGCCCAGGCGACCATGAACGTGTCGCCGACCGCCTCGAACGCGGCCAGGGCGTTCTCGGCGTGCACTCTCGCCGGGTCGCTGTCGGTGGCCCAGGCCAGGTTGGCGAGCGCCCACTCGGTCCGGCCGATGCCCAGTCGATCGTCGAGCTCGGTGAAGATCGCCAGGGCCTGGTTGATCATTTCGCTCGCGGCCGCCGTCTCGGAGTCGCTCAACCCGCCCATCACGGTCCAGGTGAACGACAGGCCGTACAGGGCCTCGGCCAGTCCGGCCCGGTCGCCGAGCTCGCGACGCAGGCTGACCTCGGCGGTGTAGTACTCGCGCGCCATCGCCTGGTCGCCGAGCCAGTAGGCAAGGCCCGCGGCGGCCGACAGCGCGTCGGCCCGCTCTGCCGGGTGATCGTGGGCATCGGGGAGGCGAAGCGCTGCGGTGACCCGCTCGAGACCCTCGACCAGGTACCCGCGCATCTGCCAGAAGCGCCACAGGCTCGCTCCCATGCGAAGGGCGACGGCCGCCGAACCGGCCTCGATGGCCCATGCCATGGCGGCGCGCAGGTTGTCGTGCTCCTCCTCCAGGCGATCCAGCCAGCGTCGCTTGTCGGCCGTCATGACCAGTGGGCCGGCCCGTGCGGCCATCTCGGCGAAGGCCGCGGCATGCGCAACGCGCAGGTGGGCGAGGCGGCCGAGCGCGGCGGCCCTCTCCTGCGCGTACTCCCGGATCGTCTCGAGCATCACGAAGCGGGGCTCGCCACCGACTCCCTCCCGTTGCTGCACCAGACTCTTCTCGACCAGCGAGGCCAGGCGATCGATCACGTCAGCGCCGCCCTCGGCGCACACCCGCTCGACCGCCTCGATCGTCGCGCCGCCGTTGAAGACCGACAGGCACGCGAACAGCACGCGGTCGGGCTCGTCGAGCATGTCGTGGCTCCACTCGATCGCGCCACGCAGGGTCTGCTGTCGGGCGGGAAGATCGCGCGATCCGCCCTGCAGCAGGCCGAGCCGATCCGTCAACCGTCCGAGCATGGCCTGCGGCGTCAGGACCCGGATTCGCGCGGCCGCCAGTTCGATCGCCAGGGGCAGGCCGTCGAGGCGAGCGCAGATTTCCGCCACCGCCGGCGCATTCGCATCGGTCAGCTCGAAGCCGGGCCGGATGGCGCGAGCGCGTTCGACGAACAGGGCGACCGACTCGTAACGCGCCAGTTCCGCCAATGGCGGCAGGCGCGCGGGGTCGGGCAGGCGCAGCGGCGGGACCAGGTACTCCCGCTCACCGGCGACGTTGAGGACGATCCGCGAGCTGACGATGAGCTTGAGGTTCGGACATCGGACCAGGAGCGGGCCCAGGGACGTGGCGGCGTCGGCGACCTGCTCGAAGTTGTCGAGCACCAGCAGCATGGCGCGCGTGCCGATGTGATCGGTCAGGCGTTCGAGCGGCGTGCTCCCGCCTCGATCCGGCAGGTTCAGGACCTGGGCGATGGTCGGAAGCACCAGGTCAGGTTCGGTCAGGGTCGTCAGCTCGACGAAGAAGACCCCGTCGGGGTAGTGCCGCAGGGCGTCCGTCGCGACCTCCAGGGATAGGCGCGTCTTGCCGGTGCCGCCCGGCCCGGTGAGCGTCAACAACCGGGCGTCGACCAGCAGTGCGGCAACCTCCGCGATCTCGCGCTCGCGGCCGAGGAACGTGGTCAGCCGGTTCGGCAGGTTGTTGGGCGTGGCGTCGAACGAGCTGATGGCCGGGAACTCGTTGTCAAGCCCATCGATCACCAACTGCCAGAGATGCTCGGGGTGCTCGAGATCCTTGAGCCGATGGTCGCCCATGTCGCGGGCGCCGACGCCCGAGGGCAACTCGCCGGCGACGAGCGCGTGCGTCGCCTCCGACAGCAGGACCTGGCCCCCGTGCGCCGCGCCGGCGATGCGAGCGGCGCGATGAACGTTGATGCCCGCGTAAGTGTCAGCCGAGAAGCTGGCCTCCCCGGTGTGCATGCCGACTCGGACCCGAACGGTCGCGTCCGGCGGCCAGCCCTCGGCGGCCAGCGACCGTTGCACGTCGACCGCCGCCGCGACCGCTTCGGCGGCACTCGCGAAGGTCACGAAGAAGGAGTCGCCCTCCGTGCCGACCTCCACGCCGCCGTGCGCCATCCAGGCATCCCGCAGCAGCGCGTGGTGGCGGTCGAGGAGCGCGCCCCAACCGGCACCCTGGCTGCGGACCAGGCGAGTCGACCCCTCGATATCGGTGAAGACGAAGGTGACCGTCCCGGTCAACAGCTCAGGCATCGCCGCACCAGTCTAGGGCGGTATCGGGGCACCGCGCGATCCCATCGACTACCCTGCTGCGAATGCGCGCCATCGTCGAACTGCTCCGCGACAGACCGATGCTGGCCGGAGCCCTGGGCGCACTGACGATCGCGTTCTCAGCCATCTTCGTACGCCTCGCGGACGTTTCGCCATCGACCGCCGCCGTCTTTCGCTGCGCCTACGCCCTGCCGCCACTGGCTCTGCTGGCGTGGGCCGAGCGCCGACGGTACGGGCCGAGGGCCGGCGCAGAGATCCGGCTGGCGTGGATCGCGGGCATCTTCTTCGCGATCGACCTGGTGCTGTGGCACCACACCATCGGCCTGCTGGGGGCGGGGCTGGCGACAGTGCTGGGCAATACGCAGGTCGTGATGGTGCCGCTGGCGGCGTGGCTGCTGATGGGCGAGCGGCCCGGAGCCAGGGTCGCCGCGGCCGTCCCGCTGGTCATGATCGGCGTGATCCTGATCTCCGGCCTGCTGGGCCAGGGAGCGTACGGCAGCGATCCGCTGCTGGGCGTGGCTTTCGGCATCGGGACCGGCGCCTCGTACGCCGCGTTCCTGCTCGTCCAGCGCCAGGCCAACGCCGATCACCGCCGGCCGGCGAGCCCGCTGTTCGACGCGACCGCCTCGGCGGCCATCGTGGCGTTGCTCATCGGTCTGCCGCTGGGAGAGATCGACCTGGCGCCGTCCTGGCCGGCCCACGGCTGGCTCATCGCCCTGGGCCTGCTGGTGCAGGTCGTGGGCTGGCTGCTGATCAGCACCGGGCTGCCGCGGCTGCCGGCGGCCATCACCTCGGTCCTGCTGACGATCCAGCCGGTCGCATCGGTGCTGCTCGGCATCTGGCTGCTGTCGGAGACCCCGTCGGCGCTGCAGCTGGTCGGCGTCGGGTTCGTCGTCATCGGCCTGCTGGTCGCCACCCTGCGCGTGCGGCCACACCGATGGCGCCGCGCTCAACCGGAGGTCGGCTAGGGATTCAGCCTCTCGGGCAGCGTCACGGCGAAGCAGGTGCGCCCCGCCGCGGAGCTCACGTCGATCGAGCCGCCGTGGCGCACGACCACGTTGTGCGAGATGTGCAGGCCCAGGCCGGTCCCTCGGCCGGGCTCCTTGGTAGTGTAGAACGGCTCGAACAGGCGCAGGCGCACGTCGTCGGGGATGGGTGGGCCGCTGTTGCAGATCGACACCCGCACGCCGTCCCCGTCGGGCGCGCGCTCCGCGCGGATCTCGATGCGGCCGGCACCGTCCATGGCGTCGATCGCGTTGTCGACGATGTTGGTCCACACCTGGTTTAGCTCCGAGCCGTATGCCTCGATCTCGGGCAGGTCGTCGGCGAGGTCGATCGCCAGGTCCACGTCGCGCAGGCGATGCCGCAGGATGACCAGCGTCTGCTCTATCCCGATGCGGACGTCGATGCGCTGCACCGGCGCCTGGTCGAGGTAGGTGTAGCCCTTCACGGCCGCCACGATCTCGCCGATCCGCTCGAGCGCCATGGTCAACTCGCCGAGCAACTGACGGACCGCTGCGTCCGCCGCCAGCCAGGGCCGGACATCGGGCGCCACGTTCGCCAGGGATTGGGGCGTCCAACCGGCGGCCAGCAGCGCGCTGGCGGCCTGCGGGTCGCTGATGAGCGACTCGAGCTCCGACATGCGATCGGCCCGCTCGAGGGCGGTGCGTGGAGGCCTCGTGTCGCCGGGTGGCTGAGGTGGCGGGACGGGCCGCGGCAGCGACTCCGCGGCGGCGATCGCCTCGCCCAGCGCCACGACCGAACGGCGGGCGGCTGCCGCCGGATTGTTCAACTCATGCGCGAGGCCCGCGGCCAGCGTTCCCAGCCCAGCCAGCTTCTCGCGCGCGCGGAGGAGCGACTCCATGGCTCTCAGGCGGGAGACCGCCGTCCCGATCACCCCCAGCGCCACCTCGGGGCCGGCTGCCAGCAGCTCGCGGATGGCCTCGACCGGGATGCGCAGGACCTCGGCCGCTCCGATCGCGCGAACCGTGGCGAGGCGACGCCCGCCCTCGAGGGCCGCGATCTCACCCTGCAGCTCACCCGGTCCGACGACGGCCAGGTCGACCTCGTTCGAGCCGGAGCGCTTCGTGACCTTCAGCTCGCCCTCGAGGATCACGTACAGGGCGTCCGCGGTGTCGCCCTCAACGATGATCGCCTCCCCCGGCTCGAGATCGACGACGTCGCCCATGGCCACGAGCCGCTCCAGGGGCGCATCGGCCAGCCCTCCGAACAGCGGGGTCGCGCGCAGGCGCTCGATGATCTCGGCGGTGCGAAGGTGTTCGTGGCTCACAGGCCGGCCAGGTAGGCGTGGATGAAGCGGACCGCCATGGCGCCTTCGCCCACGGCGCTCGCGATGCGCTTGACCGAGTCGTGGCGCACGTCGCCCGCGGCGAACAGGCCCGGCAGGCTCGACTCGAGCAGGAAGGGTTCGCGGTCGAGGTTCCAGCCGTGACCATCCGACACGGTCGGTCCGGTGAGGATGAAGCCCTGGTCGTCACGTGCGACGACGCCCTCGAGCCAGGCCGTGCGCGGTTGTTGGCCGATGAACACGAACGCGGCGCTGACCGGCAGGTCGAGCTCGCCGTCGGGCGTCGCGAACGTCACGGCCTCGAGGTGTTCGGTCCCGCGCATGGTCGTCGTCTCGCAGGCTGTGTGGAGCTCCACGTTCTCCAGGCCGTTCAACTGGTCGACCAGGTAGGCACTCATCCCCGCGCCGAGGTCGCTGCCACGGATGACCAGGTGGACGCGGCTCGCGAAGCGGGAGAGGTGCACGGCGGCCTGGCCGGCCGAGTTGCCCGCACCGATAACCGCGACCTCCAGATTCCGGTACAGGACCGCCTCGGTCGTGGCCGCGCCGTAATACACGCCGGCGCCCGCCAGCTCGGCGGCGCCGGGGATGTCGAGCTGACGGTAGCTGACGCCGGTCGCCACCACGATGGCCTGGCAGCTGATCTCGCTGCCGTCATCGAGCACGATCGTCCGATACGGATCGGCGCGGCGAATGGTGGCGACCTCGCGACTGGACAGGATCTCGGCCCCCAGGCGCCGGGCCTGGGCCAGCGCGCGCCGCGCCAGGTCCGCCCCCGTGAGGCCGGACGGGAACCCGAGGTAGTTCTCGATGCGGCTCGTCGTGCCCGCCTGGCCGCCGGGTGCCTCCCGCTCGATGAGCAGCGAGCGCAGGCCCTCGCTGGCACCGTAGACCGCCGCCGCCAGGCCGGCTGGGCCCCCGCCCACGATGACCAGGTCGTAGAACGGCAGCGCCGCCGACACCGAAAGGCCGACGGCCTCGGCCAGGTCGCGGGTGGACGGCGCGCGCAGGACGCGACCATCGGCGAAGGCGACGACGGCCTGGGCCGGATCGGCGGGCGGGTCGAGCGACGCGGCGAGCCGCCGGCCCTCCTCATCGGTCTGCGGATCGAGCCAGGCGTACGGCACCTGGTTGCGGGTCAGGAAGTCGCGCAGCTCGTGACCGCGGGGCGACCATCGGCCGCTGAGCAGGCGCAGGCCCTCGAACGGAGGCCTGAAGGCAGCGGTCCAATCTGCGAGCAGGTCGTCGACGACCGGGTACAGGCGCTCCTCCGGCGGATCCCACGGCTTGAGCAGGTACTGGTCCAGGCGGATCTCGTTGATGGCGCGGATGGCGACGTCGGTGTCGGCGTAGGCGGTCAGCAGGACGCGCTTGGCATCGGGCTGGAGCGGGATGGCCTCGGCCAGCAGCTCGGTGCCGGTCATGACCGGCATGCGCTGGTCGACCAGGAACAGTGCCACCGGGTCGCCGCGCTGGGTCAGCTCACGAACGACCTCGAGCGCATCGGTGCCCGACCCGGCGCCAATGACGCGGTAGTCGGCGCCATAGCGCGCGCGCAGGTCACGCTCGACCGCCCGCAGGACGGGCTCGTCGTCGTCGACCGCGAGGATTGCCGGCTTGCCAGCCATGGGCGGTGAGTGTACGGCGCGACCGTGGGCGCGTTTGCGTGCTGCTTGCCGTTCGTATGCCGGGCAGGCACATCGGCGCATCGGTGCGGCGGTGCGGCTGAACCGGGCGCTCGTGTGCCGGGGAGGCACGCAACGACCAAGCGGGACCGATGCGACTCACCCGATGTGCCGGGGAGGCACGCAACGACCAACGAAGGTCGCCTTCCTAGTCGATTCGTGCCAGCACCGCACACGACGGCCAACTTCGGCCGCGTCAGGGCACCTGCTTGCCCGATACATGCCTGGGGGGCACATGCCGGCTCGCCCGGGGAGGCACATGCCCCTCGCTCGCCCACCACACGCGGCCATGCCCCACTCGCTACCCTGCGGTGCATGCTCCTCACCGGCACCGGCCGCCTGGCACCCATCGGCCTGTCGCCGTGGGCGATCCAGGTTCGCGACGGTCGCATCGCATGGATCGGCGCCCCGGACGAGGCGCCGCCGGACGCCGACCGTCAGAGCCTCGGCGACGCACTCGTCACGCCGGGCCTGGTCGACAGCCACACGCACCCAGCCTTTGCCGGCGACCGATCCGACGAGGCTGCGGCCCGACTCGAGGGTGCGCCATCCACCGAGGGCGGCATCCTGCGCACCGTCCGCGCCACCCGCGCCGCCGACGATGAGACGCTTGCCGCGCTGATCGCCGGACGCCTCCGGGCAGCCCTGGCGGCCGGGACGACGACGGTCGAGTGCAAGTCCGGCTACGGCCTGTCGCTCGCCGAAGAGGTGCGCCACCTGCGCCTGATCCGCAGCGTCGCCGAAGGCCTGCCGCTGCGAGTCGTCACGACATTCCTCGGCGCCCACGCCATCCCGCCCGGGACGGACCTCCCGACCTACGCCGCCCACGTCGCCGATGACATGATTCCCGCCGTCGCGGCCGAGGGCCTGGCCGACTTCGTCGACGTCTTCGCCGATGCGGGCTTCTTCGACCTCGGGACCACCGAGCGAATCGCCAACGCAGCCGCCGATGCCGGCCTGGGGCTTCGCCTCCATGCCGAGCAGCTGCGCCGGACGGGCGCCACCGAACTGGGGATCCGGCTGGGGGCTGCATCGGTCGATCATCTCGAACAGCTCGACGATGAGGGGGTGGCCGCGCTGGCGGCATCAACGACCGTGGCGACGCTGCTCCCCGCGCCGGCGATCGTGCTGCGCGATCGGCTGCCGCCAGCGCGCGCGCTGCTGGACGCCGGCGCCACCGTCGCGCTCGCCAGCGACGCGAACGCCGGCACCTACGCCGGCTTCGGCACGATGCCGCTGATCCTTGGCCTCGGCGCCACGCTGCTCGGCATGACCGTCACCGAGGCGCTGACCGCCGCGACCGCCGGCGGCGCCATGGCCCTGCGACTTCCCGACATCGGTCGACTCCAGGTTGGCGCACGAGCCGATCTCGTCGCCTGGGACGCCGATCATGAAGGCGCCTTCGCGCTGCGACTCGGCGCCGTCCACCCGATCCGCACCTGGGTGGCTGGCACGCAGATAGCGATGGAGACACCGCTGTAACGCGTCGTCCGGAGCCTTTCCGAGGTGCTGGCGCGATGAA
>JADLBB010000014.1 GCA_020848055.1 Chloroflexota bacterium
AAGGAGTAAGCCATGTCCGCATGGAACGATTTCAACGACGCCGAACAGCAGCAGCACTTCGACCTGATCCCCAAGGGCACGGTTGCCAAGGTGCGCATGACGATCAAGCCCGGTGGCCACGACGACGTGGCCCAGGGCTGGACCGGTGGTTACGCGACGCAGAGCTTCGACACCGGCTCGGTCTACCTGGCCTGCGAGTTCGTGGTGCTGGAGGGCGAATTCGCACGCCGCAAGCTCTGGTCCAACGTCGGCCTGCACAGCGCGAAGGGCCCGGCCTGGGGAAACATGGGGCGAACCTTCCTCCGTGCGGCGCTCAACAGCGCGCGCAACGTCCGCCCACAGGACAACTCGCCCCAGGCCGCGGCCGCTCGCCGCATCCAGGGCTTCCATGAACTCGACGGCCTGGAGTTCGTCGCGCGCATCGACGTCGAGAAAGACGGTCGCGGCGACCTGCGCAACGTCGTGAAGATGGCCGTCGAGCCTGACCAGGCCGACTACCTGCAGGCCACCGGTGCCACCCCGGGCGCCGCGGCCGCCGCGCCGCAGCCGCGTGTGGCCGCTCCGGCTCCGCAGGCGGCACGTCCCGCTGTCCCCGGAAAGCCGGCCTGGGCTCAGTAAGGGGGGCGCGTGAAATGCTGGGTCTGCAAACGTCAGGCCCGGGGATTCGGCCACACCGACAACCGACACGGTGTCGGCGATCCCCGGCGCTACCCCATCGACTGGGTGTTCTGCTCGCGCCGTTGCCAGGAAGCGTTCCATGCGCTGTACGGCAACTGGCTGCGCGTCCGGGAAGGGCGCGCCGACATCAAGGGGGTCGCCATGATCGATCCGTCTGATGCCGAGCTGGCCGCGATGAAGAAGTGCCTCAAGGCCTTCGGCGAGGCGGCAGGCGAGATCGGGTTCACCAAGCCCCTGGGCGACTACGCCGAGGCCGAGGCGATGCAGGTGATCGACGCCATCGTCACCTGCTACACGGAGGCGATGGTCGAGCACCACGAGACGACCAAGTTCCCGCCGGTGCGGGGCATGGCGCCCGCGTCCGACCCGATGGCGAGCCCCTTCGCCGACATGGAGGACGACCTGCCCTGGCTCGACCGGGAAGGAGGGAAGTCATGATCGACTTCAACTCCTCGGCCAGCATTTCGGGGCAGACCACGGCGTTGGTAGACGCCGGCATGCAACGGGCCCGCGCCAGTCAGTCCCAGCGCGAGTACCTGGGTGGTTCGCGCCTGGGGACATCGTGTGAGCGCGCTCTGCAATACGAGTTCGCGCGGGCGCCTGTTGACCCGGGCCGTGAGACGCAAGGCCGCCTGCTTCGCATCTTCGAGCGCGGCCACGTCATGGAGGACTGCATGGTGGCGTGGCTGCGCGACGCGGGCTTCGACCTGCGCACGCGCAAAGCCGACGGCGAGCAGTTCGGCTTCTCCGCTCTCGGCGGGCGCCTGCAGGGGCATGTCGATGGCGTCGTCGTAGCCGGCCCCGACCTTGGGCATGGCTGCGGCTACCCGGCCCTGTGGGAGAACAAGTGCCTGGGCTCGAAGTCCTGGCGCGAGCTGGAGAAGAACCGTCTCGCCGTGGCCAAGCCGATCTACGCGGCGCAGGTGGCGGTCTACCAGGCCTACCTCGAACTGCACGAACACCCGGCGATCTTCACGGCGATCAACGCCGACACGATGGAGATCTACACCGAGCTCGTGCCCTTCGACGCCGCGCTGGCACAGCGCATGTCGGACCGCGCCCTCAAGGTGATCTCGGCCACCGACGTTGGCGAACTTCTGCCGCGCGGCTTCAACGATTCCACCCACTTCGAATGCCGGATGTGCCAGTGGCAGGACCGGTGCTGGAGAAACACGCCATGAGCAATTCACCACTGGCCCAGGTGCTTGGCGAGCGCCTGGTCAATGCGCGCGAGGCGGCGCTGTGCCTGAACCTGCCCATGCACTGGCTCACCCAACCCAAGGTACGTCGCCGGCTCGGCCTGCCCCACTACCTGGTCGGAAAGCTCGTGCGCTTCAAGTTGAACGAGCTCGCCGACTGGATCAACGCCCAGCAGACGCAGGTGAGCGTCGAGGCCGCCGGAGAGGGAGCCGATGCTGGACTTCAATGACATCGACCTTCCGCAGGCGACGGCGACCGAACGTGACGCAGTGCGTGCCGACCTGCTCGCTCGCCTGGAATCGGTGCTGTTCGCCATGTTCCCTGCGGGCAAGAAGCGCCGCGGCAAGTTCCTGATCGGCGACGCGCTCGGCAGTCCCGGCGACAGCCTCGAGGTCGTACTCGAAGGCGACAAGGCCGGGCTGTGGACGGATCGCGCGACCGGGGACGGAGGCGACATCTTCGACCTGATCGCCGTGGTGCTGGGCGCGAACGTGCAGACCGACTTCCCGCGGGTGTTGCAGCACGCGGCGGACCTGGTCGGGCACGTGCCTGCAGTTCCAGCGCGCACGAGCAAGAAGGTGGCGCCCGTTGACGATCTTGGGCCGGCCACGGCGAAGTGGGACTACTTCGATGCCGGCGGCAGCCTGATCGCCGTCGTCTACCGCTACGACCCGCCCGGGCGCAAGAAGGAGTTCAGGCCCTGGGATGCCAAGCGCCGCAAGATGGCACCGCCTGAGCCCCGTCCGCTCTACAACCAGCCCGGCCTCGCGACTGCGCCGCATGCGGTCCTGGTCGAAGGCGAGAAGTGCGCGCAGGCGCTGATCGCCGTCGGTGTCGTGGCCACCACTGCCATGCACGGCGCCAACGCGCCGGTGGACAAGACCGACTGGTCGCCGCTGGCGGGCAAAGCCGTGCTGATCTGGCCTGACCGCGACAAGCCGGGCTGGGACTACGCGATGGCGGCCGCGCAAGCGGTGCTGGCCGCCGGCGCCGCCTCATGCGACGTGCTGCTGCCGCCCGACGACAAGCCCGATGGCTGGGACGCGGCCGACGCGATGGCTGAGGGCTTCGACGTCGACGCCTTCCTCGGCTCGGGCCCGCGCATGTGCATCAAGCCGTCCAGCGCCGTGTGCTCGCAGGAAGCCACGGTGTGGGCGACCGACGACGCGCTGGCACTGTCCTTCACGGTGCGCTACGCCGACGACTGGCGCTACTGCGCGGCCTGGGGCAAGTGGCTGGTATGGACCGGCACGCATTGGCAGTCCGACGAGACCTTGCTCGTCCATCACCTGATCCGCTCGATCTGCCGTGAGGCGGCGGTCAAGGTCGACTCGCACCGGCTGGCGGCCAAGTTGCTGGCCAGCAGCACGGTCGGTGGCGTGGACCGGCTCGCCCGGTCAGATCGCCGGCACGCGGCGAGCTCGGACGAATGGGATGCTGATCTGTTCGCACTGAACGCGCCAGGCGGCGTGGTGGATCTCAGGACGGGACGACTGCGTCCGCACGACCGCGCCGACCGGATGACCAAGCTGGCGACCGCCACGCCCGCAGGTGCGTGCCCGCGCTGGCTGTCCTTCCTCGCCGACGTCACGGGCGGCGACGCCGATCTGCAGAACTACCTGCAGCGCATGGTGGGCTACTGCCTGACCGGGGCGACGAGCGCGCACGCGCTGTTCTTCCTCTACGGCACCGGCGCCAACGGCAAGTCGGTGTTCGTGAACACGCTGGCCACCATCCTCGGCGACTACGCCACCAGCGCGCCGATGGACACCTTCATGGAGGCCCGCGGCGACCGTCACCCGACCGATCTGGCTGGGCTGCGCGGTGCGCGCTTCGTTGCCTCCATCGAAACCGAGCAGGGGCGGCGCTGGAACGAGTCCAAGGTCAAGGCCATCACGGGCGGCGACAAGGTGTCCGCGCGCTTCATGCGCCAGGACTTCTTCGAGTACGTGCCGCAGTTCAAGTTGGTGATCGCGGGCAACCACAAGCCGTCGATCCGCAACGTCGACGAGGCGATGAAGCGGCGCCTGCACCTCATCCCGTTCACGGTCACCGTGCCGCCAGAGCGGCGCGATGGACAACTCACCGAGCGGCTGCTGGCCGAGCGCGACGGCATCCTGGCCTGGGCGGTCGATGGCTGCTTGGCCTGGCAGCGTGACGGCCTCAAGCCGCCCGCCTGCGTGGTCTCGGCCACCGAGGAGTACTTCGAAGCGGAGGACGCCCTCGGTCAGTGGATCGAAGAACGGTGCCTGCTGGCCAAGACCCATCGCGAAGGCGTGTCCGAGCTGTTCGCCGACTGGCGTGAGTGGGCCGAGCGCGCCGGCGAGTACGTGGGCTCGGTCAAGCGGTTCTCCGAGCTGATGGCCACCCGCAAGTTCGAGAAGTGCCGCCTGACCGGGGGCGCTCGCGCGCTGGCCGGCATCAGCCTGCGGCCGCGACCGCCGAGCGACACCTATCGCGGCGGCTACCCCTATCGAGATGACTGACATGCGGTCGAGTGACGGATCTGACAGGTCTGGTGATTAACCCCTCACGCGTGCGCGTACACGCACGATAGGGAGATAACCGTTGAACCTGTCGCATCCGTCACTCGCCCCGACAACGGAGCGAATGATGAACACGACGATCCTGGCCCTGGACCTGGGCACACACACCGGATGGGCGCTGCTGCATCTGGACGGCACGATCACCAGCGGCACCGAGCACTTCAAGCCGCAGCGCTTCGAGGGCGGTGGCATGCGCTTCCTTCGATTCAAGCGCTGGCTCGCTGAACTGCTGTCCGCGAGCGGCCACATCAATGCGGTGTTCTTCGAGGAAGTGCGTCGCCATGCGGGCGTCGATGCCGCGCATGCCTACGGCGGCTTCATGGGGCACCTCACCGCCTGGTGCGAGCACCACAACATCCCGTACCAGGGCGTTCCGGTCGGCACGATCAAGAAGCACGCGACCGGCAAAGGCAATGCCGGCAAGGACGAGATGATCGCGTCGGTCCGCCAGCGTGGACATGCCCCGGCCGATGACAACGAGGCGGACGCCCTGGCCCTGCTGCACTGGGCTGTTCAGACGCAGGAGGTGTGAGATGAAGATCCCCACACCAACCTACCGTTGCCCCCTGGGTCGCCTTCAGCCTGAGCCGGTCGACATCGAGGCTTTGAAGCAACGTGGCTGGCGTGACCAGCACGTCCTCGTGGTCAACGAGTCCGACGAGCGGCTGGACTTCGTTGAGCGGGAGTTCGTTCGTCGCATCGGCGAGCGCCTCTACGGCAAGGGGGGCCTGCGTCATGGCTGACCGTCACGCCACCTGGACGATGGAGGATGTGGCAGCACGCTTCGAGGAGGCCGCGACCACCGGACGACGCCTGCCCCCTGTGCGCGTGCAGGGCTACTTCAACACGTGGCCTGC
>JADLBB010000015.1 GCA_020848055.1 Chloroflexota bacterium
ACCTCGACCCTCCAGCAGGAGGCGAACCGCAAGCTCGGCTTCTCAGCCGATCGCACCATGCGGGCAGCCCAGGCGCTGTTCGGTGAGGGCATCATCTCCTACCACCGCACCGACTCGACCACGCTGAGCGTTCGCGCGCTCGACGAGGCGGCGGACGCGATCCGACAGCTGTACGGCGAGCGCTTTCACGACGGGCCGCGTCACTACCGCACCAGGGTCAAGAACGCGCAGGAGGCGCATGAGGCGATCAGGCCGACCGAGTTCGGCCGCACACCGGAACGATTGGCCGGGCGCTTCGGAGGCGATGAGCGACGCCTGTACGAGCTGATCTGGAAGCGGGCGGTCGCATCCCAGATGACCGATGCGCGCCTGCGGCGGACGACGCTCGAGATCACCGCCGACGGCCCGGAGGGCCCCTGCACCTTCGTCGCCTCGGGCCGGGCCATCGAGTTCGCCGGCTACCTGCGAGCCTACGTGGAGGGCAGTGACGACCCTGCCGCCGAGATCGGGGACAGCGAGACGCTGCTGCCGCAGGTGTCGGTCGGCCAGCAGGTGACCGTCGATGGCGATCTGGCGCTCGACGCCCTCGAGGCGGTGGGCCACGAAACGCAGCCTCCGGCGCGTTACACCGATGCCTCGCTCGTCAAGCGACTGGAGGATGACGGCATAGGGCGCCCTTCGACCTATGCCTCGATCATCGACACCATCGAGCGGCGCGGATACGTCCTGCGGCAGGGCAAGGCGCTGGTGCCGACGTTCATTGCGTACGCAGTCACGCGCCTGCTCAAGGATCACTTCGGGCCGCTGGTCGAGCCGGGCTTCACCGGCACCATCGAGGAGCGGCTGGACGAGATCGCCAAGGGAGAGCGCGATCGAACGCAGTTCCTGGCCGCGTTCTACGCTGGCGATTCGGGACGGTCGTGGCCCGGCCTGCAGCAGCTCCTGGACGGGGCGACGCAGATCGACTACCCGATCGTCTCGCTCGGAACGCAGCCCGAAACCGGCGCCGCGGTCGTGGTGCGCATCGGTAGATATGGACCCTACGTGCAGGTCGGCGAGGGAGATGGTGCCGCCACCGCATCCATCCCCGACGACCTGGCGCCGGCCGACCTGACACGCGATGCCGCGATCGCCCTCGTCGAACGACGGGCCAAGGGCCCGCGAAGCCTGGGGATCGACCCGGCCACCGGACTCGACGTCTACATCATGAGCGGCCGGTTCGGGCCGTACGTCCAACTCGGGCTGGCCGGGGGCGAACTGGCCGGGTCCAAGCCGCGACGGGCGTCCCTGAGGGCGGACGACGATCCAGCCGGCATCGGCCTGGAACGTGCGCTGCAGTTGCTGTCCTTGCCGCGCGTGATCGGGATCGACCCGGAGGGCGGCGAACCGGTGGAGGCGAACTTCGGTCGCTACGGCCCGTACGTCCGGCGCGGGTCCGACTACCGATCGTTGTCCAGCGATGCCGAGGCATTCGTCATCAGCCTTGACGCGGCGCTCGCGTTGCTGCGTCAACCCAAGCCGTCGCGTCGCGGATCGGCGGCGGTCGTGCTGCGGGAGATCGGCCAGGCCAGCGCCAGCGGCGCCTCGATCAGGCTCCTCCAGGGCCGGTACGGACCATACGTCACCGACGGCACAACCAACGCCTCCTTGCCGCGCGACCTGGCGCCCGAGGCGGTGACGCTCGAGGTCGCCGAAGGGCTGATCAAGGCGCGCGAGGGCGTTCCGAAGAAGCGAGGGCGCGCGACCAGCGGTCGCCGGACCGGCAGGAGCGGCTCAGCGACCTCCCGGAGCGCGCGGGGGACATCCGACGCATCCGGCGCCTGAAGCCGTGAAGGGATCGAGATCCACGACCAGCGTGCCGGCTGACGCGCTCATGGCGCTCGATTCGTTCCTGGCTGCCCTCGCCGCGCGCAACGCCTCGCGCCGCACGGCCGTCGAGTATCGCCGTCATGTCAGTGAACTTCTCGCCTTTCTGGCCGGTCGTGGCGCCGACTGGCGCGCCCCCGCCCGATCCGACATCCGCGCCTACCTGGCGACGCTGTCCGACGCGGGCCTGTCCGCCAGCTCGGTGGGTGGCCGCCTGTCGGCCGCGCGCTCGTTCTACCGGCACGCCGCCCGCATGGGCAGCGTCCACACCGATCCCATGGCCGGCGTTCGCGCGCCGAGACGGCCTGCGCGCCTGCCGCGCGTCCTCAGCGCCGCCGAGGCCGAGGCGCTGGTGACCGCGCCGATGCGACGCGCACCAGACGAGGCGCTGTCGCGGCGCGATGCGGCGCTGCTCGAGCTGCTGTACGCCACCGGCATGCGCATCAGCGAGCTGGCCGACCTGAGAATCGACCGCGTCGATGTGGGGCGTCGAAGGCTGCGCGTGGTCGGCAAGGGCAACAAGGAACGGGAGCTGCTGTTCGGGCGCCCGGCCGCGGCGGCGTTGCGCGCATACCTGGCCAGCGGCCGCCCCGCCCTCGCCTCACGAGGATCGCGACCGGTGGCGTCGGTATTCCTGAACGCGCGCGGCGGGCCACTCAGCTCACGTGGCGCGCGGCTCATCGTCGATCGCTGGGTGGCCATCGCCGGCGCAGCGGGGCGCGCCAGCCCGCATACGCTGCGCCACTCGTTCGCGACGCACCTGCTGGAGGGGGGCGCGGACCTGCGCGTCGTCCAGGAGTTGCTGGGCCACGCCGATCTGCGCACGACCCAGGTCTACACCCACCTCTCCGACGCGGCCCTGCGCAGCGCGTACCGCGACGCCCACCCGCGCGCGAGGAGGGCGGCCACCGGCCGCGCGGACCGATGAGCGACGGCGAGGCCGCTGCCGGCGACGGTGGCGCATCGGTCGGACGCGTCCTGGTCACCGCCAGCCTGGTCCTGACCATTGCCGCCCTGGCGAGCCGCCTGCTCGGATGGGTGCGGCTGGTCGTCATCGGCTCGCAGTTCGGCGCCGGGCGCGATCTCGACGCCTACTTCGCGGCCTTTCGCATTCCCGACGCCATCTTTCAACTGGTGGTTGCCGGCGCGCTGTCGGCCGCCTTGATCCCGGTGTTCCAGGGCTACCGGGCACGCGGCGAGGACGCCGACGCCTGGGCCCTGGCCAGCAGCATCATCAACCTGGTCGTCATCACCCTCGCCGGCCTGAGCCTGCTGATGGTCATCCTGGCGCCGGTGGTCGTGCCGATCGTGGCACCGGGGTTCGATGCGCCCACGACCGAGCTGACGGTGCGCATGACCCGCATCATGCTGCTGAGCCCGGTCCTGATCGGCATGGGCGCGGTCGTGACCGGCATCCTCAACAGCTACCAGCAGTTCACCGTGCCGGCCATCGCGCCGCTGCTGTACAACCTGGCCATCATTGGCGCGGCGATCTTCCTGGCGCCGATCATGGGCGTCGAGGGCCTGGCGGTGGGGGTCGCGATCGGCTCCCTGGCGCACCTGGCCATCCAGCTGCCGTCGCTGGCGCGGGTTGGTCACCGCTACGACCTGGTGATCGGCCTCGGCCATCCGGGCGTGCGCAAGGTGGCCTGGCTGATGGGGCCGCGCATGCTCGGGCTGGCGGCCGGCCAGCTGAACTTCCTGGTCAGCACGGTGCTCGCCTCGGGGCTTTCGGAGGGCAGCCTGACCGCCTACAACTACGCGTTCCAGCTGTCGC
>JADLBB010000016.1 GCA_020848055.1 Chloroflexota bacterium
CCATCGGTCTTGCGGCCCAGGCGCTCGGCCTCGACCAGGGCGCGCTGCAACGGATGTGGCCGGTAGCGCGGATCACCGAAGAACTGCTCGAAGACGCTGATGCTGACCGCCAGGTTGACGTCGGCGCCGATGGCATCGATCAGCTCGAACGGACCCATCCGAAAGCCGATGCCGCGCATGGCACCATCGATGGCCTCGATGCCGGCCGCGCCCTCGCCCAGGATCCGAAACGCCTCGAGGTAGTACGGGCGCGCGACGCGGTTGACGATGAACCCGGGCGTGTCGGCCACGACCACCGGCGTCTTGCCCAGGCGGCGCGCCAGGAGCGCGACCGCATCGGTGACGGCGGGCTCGGACACCGGTCCGGCGATGACCTCGACCAGTGCCATCAGCGGCACCGGGTTGAAGAAATGCATGCCGACGACGCGCCCGGGTGACCGCGTCGCCGCGGCGATCGAGGCGATCGACAGCGAGCTCGTGTTAGTGGCCAGGATGGCGGTCGGGGCGGCCGTCGCGTCCAGGCGGCGGAACGCGTCGCGCTTAAGCACCAGGTCCTCCGGGATGGCCTCGACCACCAGGTCCGCGGCGGCCAGTGCCTCGACGCTCTCGACGCCGCGCAGGCGTGCCCGCGCATCGGCGGCATCGGGCGCCGGCATCTGGCCCTTGGCTACCTTGCGATCCAGGAATCCGCCGATGCGCTCGAGAGCGCGGTCGATTGCACCGTCCACCGGGTCGTGCACGAGCACGGACAACCCGGCCTCGGCGGCGACCTGCGCGATGCCCGCTCCCATCGTGCCCGCGCCAAGGACACCGATGGTGCGAATCTCGTTCATTCGCCGCTGAACCGCGGGGATCGCTTCTCGCTGAAGGCGGCGACTCCCTCGGCGTGGTCGGAGGTGCGTCCGGCGAGCTCCTGCAACGCGGCCTCCGCCGCCAGAGCATCGGTCAACGACGCGTCCTCCGACAGGTTGACCAGGCGCTTGGTCAGCCCGATACCGGCCGTCGGCCCATCCGCCAGGCGCCGCGCCAGCGCCATGGCCTTCGCATCCAGCTCCGCGGCTGGCACGACGTCCGCGACCAGGCCCGTCTCTTGCGCCTCGGCGGCGCCCAGCTCGCGCTCGCCCAGCAGGATCTCGAACGCCCGATGCCGGCCGACCGCACGCACGAGCGTTCGGGCCAGTGCCGAGTCCGGCACCAGGCCGATGCGGTTGAAGGCCGGAACCAAGCGTGCCCCCTCGGCGGCAATCACGATGTCTGCGGCCATGGCCAGCGCGAAGCCGGCGCCCGCGGCCACCCCGTTGACCGACGCCACGATCGGCTTGGGCAACGCTCGCATGGCCTCGACGAGCGGGTTGTACTCTCGAGCAAGGACCGATCGGAAGTCGCGCTCGCTCTCCGCTCCGCGCAGGTCGGCGCCGGAGCAGAAGCCCCTGCCGGCACCGGTAAGGATGACCGCCCGCACCGATGGCTGGCGCCCGGCCGCCTTGAACGCGGCGAGCAACGCGGCGCGCAATTCGGCGTTCAGTGCGTTGAGCGCATCGGGTCGGTTGAGCGTCAGGACCAGGACGCCGTCTCGGTCGTCCTGCAGCAGGGGGGATGTCTGATGGTCGGCCATGCGAGGCCGATTGTACGGGCGCCGGGTCAGCGCGGGAGCGTCAGGTAACTGCCGGCGTCGGCCATGCCGACCACCTCGTACAGGCGATGCGCCACCAGGCGTTGCGATCCGCTCTCGAGCTTGGCGGCCACGGCACCGCGCGTAAGGGCCTCGGCGAACGCCGCATCCAGCAGCGCCGCGCCGATGTCACGGCCTCGCGCCGCCTCGGTGACGATGAGGTCCGGGATCCACGCCTCGAGCAATCCGTCAACCAGGCGCCGGCGGAACTCGAGGCTGATGAAGCCCACTGCCCTGCCATCCGCGCGGGCGAGCATCGAGCCGGTTTCGGCCCGGGCGACGTGCATGGCGAATGTGCGGCGCAGCGCCGGCAGCTTCTCGTCGGTCGGCGCCGGGCGCCCCAGCTCCGCGAGGAGGCGGGTCGTGGACTCGAAGTCGGCGTCATCGTCGGTGATGCGCGCGATCTCGACGCCCGGGGCCGGCTCGATCGCGCGCACCGCCACTGGCGCGATCTCGTAGAACTTGCCGAGGTCGCTGAAGCCGGCGGCACCGAACAGGCCGAAGGCAGCGGACTGGTCGCGGCGCAGCTCGACCTCGACCTGGTGGCCGCCGCGCAGGCGCCACTCGGCGATCGCCGCTGCCAGCAGCGCCCGCCCGATCCCCCGTCCGCGGTGGGCCCCGACCACCCGCAGGTCGCCGACCCAGCCCTCGAACGTGGCGTGGTTCAGCCTGCGCCGGAACCGAAAGTCGATGAGCCCGGTGGGCTCATCGTCGTGGGTGGCGAGGAGCCCCGAGCAGTCCACGTCACCGACGAGTTGCCCGAGGAACGCCGCCCCTGGGGAGAACCCGAGCGCCTGCAGCGCACTGCCATCATCACGCCCGAGCGGCCGGATCTCGACGCCCTCGGGTCGAGGCACTGCCAGCCCGCCAACGGGGCTGTCGGGATTGCCGAGGTTCATCGACCCTTGAAGTCCGGCGCGCGCTTCTCCAGGAAGGCGGCCATGCCCTCCTTCTGGTCCTCGGAGGCGAACAACAGGTAGAACAGGCGGCGCTCGTGGGCGAGCGCATCGGTCAGGCTCATCTCGTACGCGGCATTGATGGCCTCCTTGGCCAGGCGCAGGGCGATCGGGCTCTTGGTGGCGATCTGCGCCGCCAGGGTCAGCGCGTCCTCGACGACCAGCTCGTCCTGGGTGACCTGCGCCACCAGGCCGGCGGCCTCCGCCTCGCGCGCGCCGATCGGCTCACCGGTCAGGACCATGCGCATGGCCTTGCTCTTGCCGATGGCGCGAGTCAGGCGCTGCGTGCCACCGGCGCCCGGAATGACCCCGATGCTGATCTCCGGCTGCCCGAACTTCGCGCCCTCGCCGGCCACGATGAGGTCGAGCGTCATGGCCAACTCGCAGCCGCCACCGAGCGCCCAGCCGTTGACCGCGGCAATGACCGGCTTGGTGATCCGGCGAATCCGATCCCATTGGCCGATGCGGTTGGTGACGAGCATGTCGATCGGGCTGGCGCCGGCCATCTCGCCGATGTCGGCGCCCGCGGCGAAGGCCCGCTCGTTGCCGGTGACCACGATGGCGCGGACCCCCTCGTCGCGGTCCAGTTCTTCCAGCGCCACGCACAGCGCGTCCATGACCGCGCCGTTCAACGCGTTGAGCTGCTTCGGCCGGTTCAGCCTGACCAGGGCCGTCCGTTGCTCGGGCTGGCGCTCGACGACGACGAGCGGCTCGTCGGTCACTGCACCTTCTCCCACGGGTTGGGCAGGGCCGTCCCGCAACCAGGGCAGTACTTCGCCGATGCCGGCAGCCCGGTCTCGCCGCACTCGGCGCAGGTCCGACCCGCTCCGGCCTGGAGACGGCGCAGCTCGGCGAAGCGCGGCGAGCGCTTCTCGTGGAAGGCGGCCACCGCCTCCTTCGTCTCATCGGCGGTCGAATGGATGGCCAGCCAGTCGCGGGCGTGCTCGATCGTCTGCGACCAGACCAGGTCGCGCCACCAGTTGAGCTGGGTCTTGGTGTAGCGCAGGGCCTCGGGCAACTTGCGCACCAGCTTGGCGGCCAACTCGGCCACCGTGGCGTCCAGGTCGGCACGCGGGACGACTCGCGACACGAGTCCCCAGTCGAGGGCCTGGGCCGGCGAGATCGGCTCGCACAGCATCACGATCTCTCGCGCCCTTCGATCGCCGACCACCAGCGGCAGCCACTGCGTCGCGCCGCCGGCCGGCACCGAGCCGTGCTCCGGCCCGACGTGGCGAATGTAGGCGTCGTCGACCATGACCGACAGGTCGCAGGCGAGCTGCAGCTCCTGGCCGCCACCCACGCACACGCCGTTGATGCGGGCGATCGTCGGCTTGCCGATGTGCCGCAGCCGATCGTGCATCTCGATGAACGCGCCCATCCAGCGCCAGTACTGGCCCGATGTCGAGCCCATCAACGCCTGCTCGTCGAGGTCCGCGCCGGTGCAGAACGCGCGGTCCCCGCTGCCGGTCACCACCACCACCGCCACCGAGTCGTCCCACGAGGCCTGCTCGAACGCGTCCGACAGCTCCTTGAGCGTCGGCAGATCGAGAGCGTTGAGAACGTCGGGGCGGGTGATCGTGACGGTGGCAACACCGGTCTCGGCGTCGCGCTCGTAGCGGATGCGCTCGTAGCCGAGCGTGGCGGGGTCCGCGGCGACCGGGGAGCCCGGCTCAGGCATCGGGTGCCGGCTCCGCATCGGGGGCGATGAACAGGGTCACGCCGGCCGAGGCGAAGTTGCGCAGGTCGCGCGCGCTCTCGATCCCGGCCTCGGATGACAACGCCGCGGCGAGGTCCGCATCGGTGTCGAAGATCATCTCGACCACGAGGTGATATGGCGCCGGACGGCCTGCCACCCCGAGCGGCCGGGTGAGGCGCACATCGCGCAGGTTCGGGTAGCGTGCCACGATCGGCGAGTGAACGTCACTGTAGTGGGCGTCGAACGCCGTGGGGTCCTCGGGGACGTTGTACAGGGCGACGAGCCGCGGCATCCCGCTAGCGCTTGTAATAGTCGGCGTTGATCTGGGTGTAACCGACCCACTGGTCCGGTACGGCGTCCTCGGCGAAGATCGCGAACACAGGGCACTCCGGCTCGCACGCGCCGCAGTCGATGCACTCGTCGGGGTCGATGTAGAGCTGAGCCATGATCTCGAAGTCGGGTTCGGTCGGGGCCGGGTGGATGCAGTCGACCGGACACACGTCGACGCAGCTGGCGTCCTTGACGCCGATGCAGGGCTCAGCAATCACGTAGGTCATGGCGCGCTCGGGTTGCCTCCAAAGGTCAGCGGGGTCGCTTCGGAGTCTACACCCCCGCGCCCGCCGTGACGCTCCGACCGCTACGATGCCAACCATGTGGATCACCGACCTCGGCCATCGCCCCCTGATCGCGGCGGCCGCCACGCCGCTGTCGGCGGACGGCTCGACCATCGACACCGATGCCATCGGCCCTTACGCCGAGTTCCTGGTCGCCCACGGCGCCGATGGCGTCTTCGCCTGCGGCACCACCGGCGAGGGGGTGCTGCTCTCGGTCGAGGAACGTCGCGAGGTCGCCGATGCCTACCGCGACGCGCTCGAGGGCGTCCTCGTCGTCCACGCCGGGGCGCAATCCACGGCCGACACGGTGGCCCTGGCACGGCACGCGGTCGAGATCGGCGCCGATGCGGTGGCTGTCATCCCGCCCCCCTACTTCCCGCTCGACTCTGACGCGCTAACCGCCCACTTCGCGGCGGCCGCGCGCGCCTGCTCCCCGCTGCCGTTCTTCTGCTACGCGTTCGCGCCCCGCTCAGGCTATCCGCTGCCGGTCGAGGTGGTGCGTCGCCTGGCCTCGATGGTGGACAACCTGGCGGGCCTCAAGGTCAGCGAGTCGCCGTTCTCCGCCGTGGCACCGTACCTGGAACTGGGCCTGCCGGTGCTGATCGGTAACGAGCCGCTGCTGGCACCGGGGCTGGAGCACGGCGCGGTTGGGACCGTCTCGGGCATGGCCGCGGCCTTTCCCGACGTCGTTCGCGCAGCGCTCGACCGACCGGACCCCGATGCCATGGCCAACCTCGCCAGCCTGCGCGGGGCGCTGGGCGCGGGCGGCGAGTTCATCGCCGCGGTCAAGCACGCCCTGGGTCGCCGCGGCGTGGCGGTCGGCCCCGGCATGCGAGCGCCGCTGCGGGCGTTGACCGGCGCCGAGACGACCGCCCTCGACGAGAGGCTGGCGCCATGGCTGGAGAGCACCGCCGGCGCATCGGCCTGACGAACGAACGACCTATCCGGCCTACCCCGATCGGGCCGGTGCCAGTGATCCCGCGGCGGGGCTAGCGTGGTCGTCATGCAGCGTCACGTCGCGACCAGCCGGGGGGAGGCCGCGACGTGGCGCCGCGTCGCCGTTGGGCTGGCCATCATCGGCCTGCTGGGCGTGACGCCCACGGGCGCAGCGGCGGTGGCCTCGCCCTTCAGCGACACCATCGGACACCCGATGGAGGCCGACATCATCTGGGCCTACCAGCAGGGCATCACCGCCGGCTGCGCTCCGAACCTGTTCTGCCCCGACGACCCGGTCACGCGCGAGCAGATGGCGACGTTCCTCGACCGCGCGCTCGACCTGGACTCGACGCCGACCGACTACTTCACCGATGACGAGACCTCGATCCACGAGGCAGCCATCAATCGCCTCGCGGCATCGGGCATCACCAGCGGCTGTGCCGCGAGCCTGTTCTGTCCGAAGGCGAATGTCACTCGCGGCGAGATGGCCTCGTTCCTGGTCCGCGCCTTCGGCCTGCCGGTTGACGGGATCGACTGGTTCTCCGATGACGACACCTCGATCCACCAGGGTGCGATCAACCGCCTGGCCTCGTCGGGCATCACCGGCGGCTGTGGTGGCGGCCAATTCTGCCCGACCAAATCGGTCACCCGTGCGCAGATGGCCGCCTTCCTGCATCGGGCCATGGCCTCCCCTCTCGAGCCGCCCGACTGCACGCTGTTCCCGGCCGACAACGTGTGGAACAGGCGGGTCGACTCGCTGCCGGTGGCGGCCAACTCGAACACGATGATCGCCACCATCGGATCCTCGACGCGGGCGCACCCCGACTTCGGCGAGTACCTCGGCTACGGCATCCCGTACAACGTGGTCGACGCGACCACGCCGCGCCGATGGGTCACCTTCACCTGGCCCGACGAGTCCGATGCCGGCCCGTATCCGATCCCGGCCAGCCCGCGCATCGAGGACGGCAGCGATCGCCACATCCTCATGTGGGACCTCTCCGCCTGCAAGCTGTACGAGCTGTTCGCCGCAACCCACACCCCGTCCGGCTGGCGGGCAGGATCCGGCGCGATCTGGGACCTGCGCTCGAACGCGCTGCGGCCCGACGGCTGGACCAGCGCCGATGCCGCGGGCCTGCCGATCCTCCCGGGCCTGATCCGCTACGACGAACTCGCCACCGGCGTCATCGACCATGCCATCAGGTTCACCGCGCCCGAGACCCGATCGGCGCACATCTACCCGGCTCGCCACGACGCCGGCTCGGGTTCATCGGCCTCGCTGCCGCCGATGGGCATGCGCGTTCGCCTCAAGGCGAGCTTCGACATGACCGACTACAGCCCGCGGATGCGAATCATCCTGGTCGCCATGCAGCGCTACGGCATGATCCTGGCCGACAACGGCTCGCCGTGGTTCTTCGGCGGCACCTCCGACATCCGCTGGGACGACGATGAGCTCAACGAGCTCAAGAACCTGCGCGGCTCCGATTTCGAGGTGGTCGACACCACGGGCTTCGTCAACGGCCCCTGACGCATCACCGAACCCTCGGCGTCACCTCGCGACGAGGACGGCGATGTCGGTCAGCAGCGTCATCGGCGCCTCGGCTCCCGCAGCTCAGGCGGTCGCCAGTTCCGCTGCGGCCTGGGCCGCGCGCAAGGACGCGTAGCCAGGCTTGATCTGTTCGTTGATTATCCGCAGCCGCCCGTCGAACGGCCAGAAGGCCGACTTCATGGCGTTGAGTGTCAGCCACTCCATCTCGTCGAGACCGACGCCGAAGGCGCGCGACAGGGTCGCGAACTCGCTGCTCAGCGTGATGCCGCTCATCAGCCGGTTGTCCGTGTTGACCGTGACGCGGAACCGGAGGCGCCTGAGCAGGTCGATCGGGTGCTCCTCGATGCCCGACGCGGCCCCGGTGTGGACGTTGGACGTCGGGCACATCTCGAGCGGCACGCGCCGATCGCGAACGAACGCGGCCAGCCGGCCAAGCGTCACCCGCCCGTCGGGCGCCACGCTGA
>JADLBB010000017.1 GCA_020848055.1 Chloroflexota bacterium
CCCTGTTCGGAGGGTTCGAGGTGCGAGGCCGATCGGCAATGGCATGGTTGCGTCATCCGCGCGGGACGAGCCCGAGAGGCCTGCTGCTGTTCCTCCGCTTGCCGGATTCACGCGTCAGCGACGCGCGGCCGCGTTCGCGCCGCTGAATCGCCACGCTGGCTGGTGGGGTGTGAATGATGGCGACCAGGACCGCCGAGAGGGCTGGTGAGCCACTCAACGGCCTCCGCGCGAAGCCTCGGTGTGAATTTGGTGATGACGCCGCGCGCAACCTCTTGCCCGCAACGTCTACACCGAGCGCGACACCCGGGACATGAGGGCCAGGGTGTTGCCCTCGCCATCGGCGAAGAACGTCATCCACTCCTCGGTGCCGGTGGCCTCATCGGTATAGATGACGTGCGGGTCGCCGGTGAACTCGACACCCGCGGCGGCCAACGCCGACTGCGCCGCACCGATGTCGTCGACCAGGAAGTACAGGACCGATGACGTCCGCCAGTCCGCCTCGTCCCTGCGATGGAGGTACAGGCGTACCCCATCGGCGTCGAAGAAGGCCAGGTCGCCGAAGGTGAAGACGTGTGGCAGACCGAGGATCTCGCCGTAGAAATGCTCGGCGCGGGCGACGTCGCGGATCGAGAGCGAGACCTGCCCGATCGGGCCAAGCGTGGCAGCGGTGGTCGTCATGGCTCAGGAACCTCCTTCGTGGCGGGAGGTTACCCCACCCCGCCGGCCCCGGGGCCGCCCGAGCAGCCCGGCGATGCCGAGCCCACCGGCGATGAAGACGACACCGGCAGCCGGGAACACCCCGTTGACGCCGGCGGCCGCCGTGACGAGCGCCCCCAGGCTGGGCCCGATGATCCCGGCCACGTACAGGGGCAGCAGCACGAGGTTGAGCGTGGCGGATCGTCGCTCCGGCGCGGCCTCGGTGGCGATGAGGCCGAACATCATGGCCTGCACCGCGGCCTGGAACGCAGCATAGATTGCGGCCAGCAGGGCCAGCCAGCCGACCGCCGGTGCGAGGGGCATGACGGCGACCGAGACACCGCTGGCCACGAGCGAGAAGGCCAGAACCGGACGGAAGCCGATGCGGTCGCCGATCGGTCCGGAGACCGGCGAGACGAGTGCGCCGACCAGCGCGGCCGTGCCCGCCACCAGGGCGATCGCGCTGGCCAGCCCCTCACCACTGCCGAAGATGTCGCCGACCAGGATCGGCAGGAAGGGTCGATACATCTGGTTCGCCAGGATCGCGACGCCGAAGATGATGAACAGGCGTCGGATGGCCGGGTCACGCAGGACGCCGGTCACCGCGGCACGCGCCAGCGCCAGCACACGTCCGGCCGGCACGACCTCCGGCCGTACCTCCCGTGTGCCGAGCAGCAGCAGCAGGACGATGGCCAGTGACAGTCCGGCCGACAGCCAGAAGACGTAGGTCAGTCCCAGGCCGAGGCCGTCGATCATCACCCCGGCCATGACCGGGCCGACCGCGAAGCCGATCGGGCTCGTCGCTCCGAACAACGCCGTCATGGTGCCGATCCGGCCCTGCGGCGTCACGTCGCGCAGCGCGGCCAGCATGACCCCGGTGTTGCCCAGCTGCAGGCCGGTCAGGAGCAGCGCGATGGCCAGCTGCCACGGCTCGCGGGCGAGCGCCACGCCGGCGAAGACGACCGCCTCGACCACCGCGCTGCGCACGATGACCGCGCGGCGGCTGTACTTGTCGGCCCACACGCCCCACAGCGGCACGAGCAGGATGCCGAACACGAAGATGAGCGAGGTGAACAGCCCGGTGAACGCCGGGATGTCGGCCTCCGGCAGCCCGACCTCGCGCAGGCGCAGCGGCAGGAACGCGAAGATCTGGCTGACGCCGATGGCCTCGATGGTCGAGGTGATGCCGTAGATGGCGAGCAGGTACCGCCAGTCCTGCTCGGAGCCGGGCCGAAGGCGCATCCGCGCAGTCTATCGGCGGCTACTCTGCGTGCATGCAGAGCGATGCGGCACCCCAGGCGTCGCGCACGATCGACCTCATCCTCCGCGCTGAGTCGGTCGCGCTGTTCCTGGGAGGGGTGGCCGGGTACCTGGCCATGAACGGGCACCCGCTCGCGCTGCTGCCGTTGCTGTTCGTGCCGGACGTCTCGATGCTCGGGTACCTCGGTGGCCCTCGCCTTGGGGCGGTCACCTACAACCTGGTCCACAACCTGGTGACCGCGCTGGGGGTCGTCGCCATCGGCTGGTTCGCGGCGATCGCGCCGCTGGCGCTGTTCGGCGCCGTCCTCGTGGCCCACGTCGGCATGGACCGTGCCCTCGGCTACGGCCTGAAGCAGCCCGCCGACTTCAGGGATACCCACCTCGGACGCATCGGTCGATAGGCGCTGGTTTCGATCCGGGGAGTTGCCCACTTGCGCCGGGGCGCACGTAACAACGAGGTTGCCCCGTCTTCCGCTCAGCACTTGCGCCAGGGCGCACGTAACCAAGAGGTTGCCCCGTCTTCCGCACGGCACTTGCGCCGGGGCGCAAGAGCAGACCAGGTTGGAGGCTCGATTCGGCCCAACCTCGTAGTTGTGTGCGCCCGGACGCAAACGCGCCGTGGCGCGGGACGCATGGACCGATAATCAGC
>JADLBB010000018.1 GCA_020848055.1 Chloroflexota bacterium
CTGGACGCCGGCAGTCGTCCAGCCCTGGCCGATGCACTGGCCTCGGCTGGCGTGAGGCTCGAGCTGCCGCTGGCGATCGAGGCATGACCGTCGACGTGCTGGCCGAACTCGAGGCGGGACGCCTGCGCGCGGCGGGTCCTGACCCGGACGCGCCGGGTGGCTGGCGGGTGGAGGAGAGCGTGAAGGCCGCGATCCTGGAGCGCTTCGCCGACGGACGGCTGGTCGAGGTGGATCCGACCGACGCGTTCCGGTTCGTCGATCGCGCCGGATTGCCGGTGCGGCATGCCGTCGGTCCCGGGCGGCGCGTCGTCCCGGGCGGCACGACGCTGCGCGCCGGTGCCTACCTGGGCGAGCGGGTGGTGATCATGCCACCGTCCTACGTGAACGTCGGCGCCTGGATCGGGGACGGCACGATGGTGGACTCGCACGTGCTGGTGGGCAGCTGCGCGCAGGTCGGCGCCGGGGTTCACCTGTCGGCCGGGGTGACGATCGGTGGGGTGCTGGAGCCGCCAGGTGCCCGACCAGTCGTCATTGAGGATGGCGCCTTCATCGGCGCTGGATCGGCCGTGCTGGAGGGGGTGGTCGTCAAGGAAGGCGCGGTCATCGGCGCCGGCGTGACCCTGACCGCCACGACCCGCCTGTATGATCTGGTCGAGGAACGAGTCCTGGCCGGAACGCCGGAGGCGCCGCTGGTCGTTCCGGCTCGGGCGGTGGTGATTCCGGGCGCGCGACGCCTGCCTGGAGCCTTCGCGCAAGCCCACGGCTTGTCCGCAACCGTGGCGGTGATCGCCAAGATGCGCGACGGCGGAACCGACGCGCGCACGTCGCTCGAGGAGGCACTCCGATGATCCCGGATGCGGCCGGCGTCATCGCCGTTGCGTCCGAGCACGGGACGCCGGCCTACGTCCACGACCTCGACGAGATGGCGCGCCGGATCGGCGCCCTGCGCCGCGCGCTGCCGGACCGCGTCGACCTGGCATACGCGGTCAAGGCCAACCCGGCGATCGCCGTGATCGGGGTCGCCGCGGCCGAGGGCCTCGGCGCCGACGTTATGTCGGTCGGTGAGCTCGACGCCGCGGTGCGAGCTGGCATCGAGCCTGCAAGTATCGTCTACACCGGACCTGGCAAGCGCGATGCAGAACTGGCGGAGTCAGTCGAACGGGGCATCGGCGCCATCACCCTCGAGTCGCTCGGTGAGCTCGAGCGCCTGCGGGGCATCTGCCGTGAAGCGCGCCGGCGGCAGGCGGTGCTCGTGCGCGCGGCGGGGGAGCCGCGGCCGGACAACGTGATCGGAACCGGCCACGGTCGATTCGGCATGCGCGAATCAGACCTTCTGGCGGCGGCTCGAGCGGTCGCCGCAGCACCCGAGCTCGACTTGATCGGGGTCCATCGCTTCGACGCGACGAACGTCTTGGACCACCGCAAGTTGCTCGCCACTTGGAATCGTTCGATCGAGATCGCTGCGCGCGTGGCGCGTGCCTCGGCCACGCCACTGCGGCTCGTCGATCTCGGGGGCGGGCTCGGCATTCCGTATGAGGATGGCGAGGCGCCGCTCGACCTCCGCGGGCTCGGCGCCGGCCTCGAGGCGCTCGTGGCGACCCTGGACGCGGACACCATGCTCGCCGGGGCAAGGTTGCTGCTGGAGCCGGGTCGCCACCTCGTCGGACCGTGTGGCGCGTACGTCGTTCGGGTCATCGACGTCAAGGTCGCCGATGAAGGGACCGTCGTGACCGTGGACGGCGGGGTGCATCACCTGCTGCGTCCTGCCCTCGTCGGAGGCCAGCACCGCATTGTCAGTCTGGCGCCGGACGCGGTTGCGCGGCGCACGGCCCAGGCCATTGTCGGCGGCCCGCTGTGCACCTCGCTCGACGTGCTCGGGCAGGTCACGCTTCCCGAGCCACGCGTCGGGGACCTGCTCGCCGTCACCGATGCCGGCGCGTACGGCTACACCGAGTCGATGCCACTGTTCGGCTCTCATCCGTCACCGCTCGAGATCGTCCTGCAGGGTGGGGAGGCCAGGGTCATCCGGGATCGGATCAACCCGGCCGTGTTCATCGACCAGCAGGCGGGTTCGCCTGGAGGCTTATCGTATCGGTCATGGGAAAATCGATGACCATGCGAGCCTCAGCGTCCACCTCCGCCACCGAGGCAGCGTGCTGATGGCTGACGAGCAGTCAAGCGCCATCCGCCTTCGCATCGCCGATGCGCCCGGCGCGCTCGTCGGCGTCATCCGCGCCATCGCCGATGCCGGCGGCACGCTGCGCACCCTGTCGACACCCCGCGTGTCGGGAGCGCTTGCCGAGGCGGAGCTCGAGATTGAGGGCCTCGGCGACGAGGCGCTGGCCCGGGTGCTCGAGGCGGTCGATGTCATCGTCGAGCGCGAGCCGACGCGGTCCATGAGTCGCATCTTCGGCAAGCGCATCATCGTCATCGGCGGCGGAGCGCAGGTTGCCCAGGTGGCGCTCGGTGCCGTGAGCGAGGCGGACCGGCACAACCTGCGCGGGGAGCGGATCAGCGTCGACACCATTGCACTCGTCGGCGAGGCCAACATCGCCGCGGCGGTGCGCGCCGTGGCCGATCTGCCCCGTGCCCGCTGCCTGGTCCTGGCCGGGTCCATCATGGGTGGCGCCATCACCCCGGCCGTGCGCGAGCTGCGGGAGCACGGCGTGCCGGTCATCGCGCTCAACATGGTTGGCTCGGTCACCGATGCGGTCGACCTCGTCGTGTCGGACCCGGTGCAGGCCGGCACGATGGCGGTCATGGCCGTCGCCGACACGGCCCAGTTCGACCTCGCCCGGCAGCGTGGCCGCCGGTACTAGGCGCGCGACGTGCCGGCCAAGCGCCAGGCGGCCGGCAGCAATCCCGCGGCCAGCGCGATCTTCAGCGCGTCGCCAACCAGGAACGGCACGACGCCCAGCCCGATGGCCTCGGGCAGCCCGACACCGATCGCCAGCGCCAGGTACGGCACCCCGACGGCGTAGATGACCAGGTTGCCGGCGACCATCATCGTCGCCGTGCCGCGCAGGCTGCGGTCGGCGCCTCGCCGCGCGAGGGCGCCTACCAGGGTCGCCGCCAGCATGAAGCCGACGATGTAGCCGAACGACGGAAAGCCGATGCCCGAGTTGTGTTCGGCGAACCATGGCACGCCGGCCACGCCGGCGAGCAGGTAGAGGCCCATGGCGGCTCCGCCGCGCAGCGGCCCGAGCGCCGCGCCGCTCAACAGGACGGCGAACGTCTGGAGGCTGATCGGGATCGGCGTGAAGGGCAGCGGGATCGCCACCTGCGCAGCCACGCCGGTGAACGCCGCCGCTCCCGCCACCAGCGCAAGGTCCCGCACCAGTCCGCCGGGCACCAAGTCAGCCAGCACGCGAGGCCGATGCGCCACGTTCGCTGTCATCGGACGGAGCCTACCATCTCATCCCGCCCGCGTGTCGATACATGAGGTTGGAGTCATCGCATGACAAACGCCAATGCACATGTGATATCGTCATACACATGAATTCGTTGAAGGTCAGCAAGGGCGGGCAGATCTCCGTGCCCGCTTCGATCAGGCGCCGATGGGGGACGGATCGGCTGCTGCTGGAGGACCACGGCGATCGTCTCGTGCTCCGTCCGGTACCGGCCGACCCGGTGCGGGCAGCGCGTGGCTCACTGGCGGGCCCCGGCCGAACGAGCGCGGCGTCCCGCGAACTGATCAGGCTCGAGGAGGCCCGATCGCACCGCCGAGCGCCGTGACCCTGCTCGACGCCTACGCGATCATCGCGTTGCTGCGTGGCGAGCCTGGCGCCGACGCCGTCGAACGGCTGTTCGGGCGCCCCGATGACGGGCCGGCCATCAGCGCGGCGAACGTGGCCGAGGTGGTCGACGTCCTGGTGCGGCACCACCGCCGTGCGTACGCGGACGTGGTCGAGCGGCTCGACTGGTTGACCGTGGGAGGCCTCGATGTGCTGCCCGTCACCGACGAGATCGCGCGCCGCGCGGGCGCCCTGCATGCCGGCCACTACCACCGCGTTCGGAGCCCGCTCTCGCTGGCCGATTGCGTGTGTCTCGCGACCGCGATGGATCGTGACGAATCGCTGGCCACGGCCGACGGCCCGCTGCTCGAAGCTGCCCGGGCCGAGGGATGTCCAACGGTCGCCCTGTAGGTATCGTTGGAACCAGACGCGGCGTGAATAGAACCCGCGCTCATCGCCGGCCCGATCCAGGCGCAACGCGAGTGAGGCGCCCGAACAAGGACGGACCGACTGACCCCGATCAGGCGCTGGCGGCGATGGGATCCTCCCGTCTCGCCAGGGCCAGGCGCAGGATGTCGGTGAGCTGGTCCCACTCGACCAGGAAGGCGTCGTGGCCCTTGTCCGAGGCGATCTCGCGGTAGCCGGCATCCGCGCCGGCCGATAAGGCCGCATCCACCAGGGCATGCACCTGGCGCGGCCCGTACAGGATATCGCCTTCGATGCCCACCCCGGTGACGGCCACGTCTGCATCGGCGAGGAGGCGGAAGGCGGCAACCACCCCACCCCGATCACGGCCGACATCATGGGCGTTCATGGCGGCCGCCAGCGTGGCGTAGGCATCGGCGTCGAAGCGTTCGCGCAACTTGGTGCCCTGGTGCTCGAGGTAGGAGCTGATGCCGGTGCGCGTGTCGAAGTCGACCTCGGAGCGGTAGGTCGTCATCGCCAGCTGACGCGCCAGCTCCAGGCCCCGATCGCGATCGAGCGCCAGCAACTGGAGCTGGATGTGATTCCAGCCTGCAGCCAGGTTGCCGATGACCGCCGGCGCGGCGATCGGCATGACGGTATCAACCGCCGACGGACGCTCGAGCGCCACCTCGAGCGCGACCATGCCGCCCAGTGACCCGCCGACCACCAGGTCCAGGCGCTCGATGCCCAGCCGATCCAGCGCGGCCCACTGGGCACGGGCCATGTCGCGCGGCGTGATCGGCGGGAAGTCGCTCGTCCCGCGCGGGCCGGTCGTGCCGTAGCACGAGCCGAGCAGGTTGCAGCAGATGACCTGGCGTGCATCGGTGTCAAGGGCCCGTCCGGGGCCGATGAGCGGCTTCCACCAGTCGCCGGCCGCATCGGCCGAGCCGGTGAGGGCGTGCACGACGAGTACCGCCGAGGACCCCGGAGGCCCGTCCCGGCGATACGCGACGCGCAGCTCGGGCAGCGTCACGCCGGCCTCGGTCCGGAACGGACCGAGGCGCAGCGCCGGCTCCCGAGGGCTCAGAGGCAGGAGCGTCACGCGGTGACCTCCTCGCGCACGGCGGCGTCGAGCGCCTGGTCGAGGTCGGCGATGATGTCGTCGAGGGCCTCGAGGCCGACGCTCAACCGCACCAGGTCCGGCGTCACGCCGGAGGCCCGCTGGGCCGCCTCGTCGAGCTGCTGGTGAGTCGTGGATGCCGGGTGGATGATTAGCGACTTGGTGTCGCCCACGTTGGCCAGCAGGCTGAACAACTTGACCGAGTCGATTAGCCGTCGTCCCGCATCGGCACCGCCTCGGACGCCGAAGGTGAGCATGCCGCCCGAACCACCGGCCAGGTAGCGCTGTGCGTTGGCGTGGGTCGGGTGCGAGGCGAGCCCGGGGTAGTTGACCCAGACCACGCGGTCGTCCGCCTCCAGCCAGTGCGCCACGGCCAGGGCATTGGCGCTGTGGCGCTCGATGCGCAGCGGCAGCGTCTCGAGCCCCTGGATGAACAGCCACGAGTTGAACGGCGACAGCGCCGGACCGATGTCGCGCAGCAGCTGGACACGCAGCTTGATGATGAACGCCGCCGGCCCGAACGCGCCGGTGTACGAGATGCCGTGATACGACGGGTCGGGATCGGTGAACTCGGCGAAGCGCGGGCTCGCGGACCAGTCGAACCTGCCCGCGTCCACCACCACGCCGCCGATGCTGGTGCCGTGGCCGCCGATCCACTTGGTGGCCGAGTGGATGACGATGTCGGCGCCGTGATCGATGGGGCGCGCGATGATCGGCGCGAAGGTGTTGTCGACGATCAGCGGCAGGGCCTGGGCGTGGGCCGCATCGGCGATGGCGCGCAGGTCTGGCACGTCGAGGCGCGGGTTGCCGATGGTCTCGACGTAGTACGCCCTGGTGCGCTCGTCGGTGGCTGCCACGAAGCCCGCCGGGTCGTTGCCCTCCACCCAGCGCACCTCGATGCCGAGGCGCGGCAGAGTGTAGGCGAACAGGTTGTGGGTGCCGCCGTACAGGCTGGTGGAGGACACGATGTTGTCGCCCGCGCCCGCCAGGTTGAAGATGGCCAGCGTCTCGGCCGACTGCCCGCTGGCGAGGCCCAGCGCTCCTACGCCGCCCTCGAGGGCGGCCATGCGCTGCTCGAACACGTCGGTGGTGGGGTTCTGGATGCGGGTGTAGATGTTGCCGAACTCCTGCAGCGCGAAGAGGCGCGCGGCATGGCCCGCATCGGTGAAGTTGTAGGAGCTGGTGGCGTAGATGGGCACGGCGCGCGAGCCTGTCGTCGGATCGGGCTGCTGGCCGGCGTGGATGGCCAGCGTCTCGGTCAGGGGCGGGCGACCGGCGCCATGCCCGTTGCCGTTCCCGTTGCCGTTGCCGTTGGTGTCGCTCATTTTCGTGAAGTCCTTCGCTCAAATCGACCACCCCGGATCAAGGCGGGGATGCGCAGGTGGTCGATCGGTGACGCAGCCCCGATGTGGGGGAATGCGGCTTGTCCGCGTCGCTGAAGGGAAAACGAAAGGCCGCACCGGCTTCTCCAGGAAGGGTGCGGCCCCGATCAGGTCCCGAGTGGACCCCGGTCGGCGGTTGCTATTCGCTATCCGGGCTCAGGCAGATTCCTCCAGGCGGCGGGGCCGCCAGGGCATACACATGGTGGTGTAGTGCGGGACGTGGTGATCGGGGTACATCTGGGTGCGACCTTAGCAGGCCTGTCAA
>JADLBB010000019.1 GCA_020848055.1 Chloroflexota bacterium
AGACCGTGCTGACCTCCGTTGACCCACTCGAAGAAGCGGCCGATGCGACCGTCGAGCGCTTCGGCGGCCTCGCCGAGGCCGGTGCGCAGCACATCATCTTCAGCGTGCGCGGCGTGGCGGACACGTCACGCCTGGAGCGGATAGCGGCCGAGGTCCTTCCGCAGCTGCGCTCACGCTCGCGGGAATCAGCCAGGGAACCATGACCGACCCTCAACCGCCAGCCAGTTCCGCCTCGACCTCCGCGAGCGGGCGAACGGAGCGGTCGCCGGACGCGCGATCGGTGACCTCGGCGCCGCCGGCGGCGAGCGAGCGCGGGGAGACGGTCACGATCATCGGCATGCCGAGCAGTTCCGCATCGGTGAATTTCACGCCCGGGGACTCGTCGCGGTCGTCGTACAGGATCTCGACGCCCGAGTCGGTCACGCGCTTGTAGAGGCCCTCGGCCGCCTCGGCCACGGCGGGATCGCGGTTGGCCCCGATCGCCACCAGGTGCGCAGGGTAGGGCGCGACCGACGCCGGCCAGACGATGCCCTTCTCGTCGTGATGGGCCTCCACGATGCACGCCATGTTGCGGCCCAGCCCGATGCCGTACGAGCCCATGACCGGGTGATGGCGCGAGCCGTCCTCGGCCAGGTAGGTGGCACCCAGCGCGCGGGTGAAGTCGGTGCCGAGCTTGAAGATATTGCCGACCTCGATGCCCTGCGCCAGGGTGACCGGGGCGCCGCATTCGGGGCATGGGTCGCCCGCGCGGGCGTTGGCGATGTCCACGGTCAGGTCGGGGGAGAAGTCGCGCGGCGCGTTCAGGTTGCGCAGGTGGAAGCCGGGCCGGTTGGCACCGCCCACCAGGTTCGGCGAGGCCGCGGCCAGCGCATCCAGCACGACCAGCGTGTCGTGCGCGCCGACCGGCGACCCGTAGCCGGGCTCCATCCCCGCCGCGCGGATCTCCTCGGCCGTAGCCGGACGCAGCCCGCCAACCGCCTTGGCCGCGTTCGACAGCTTCGTCTCGTTGACCTCGAAGTCTCCTCGCACCACGGCCGTCACCAGGCGGCCGTCGCCGGTGACGAAGAACGCCGCCTTGGCCGTGCGCGAGGCCGGCACGTCCAGGAAGGCCGCCAGGGTGGCAATCGTCTCGGTTCCCGGCGTGGCCACCTCCTCCGCGGCAAGGGGCTCCTCGCCGGTCGGCGGGGGAACCGCGACGCGGGCGACCTGCTGGTTGGCCGCATAGTCACCCGACGGGCACAGCACCAGCGTGTCCTCGCCGTGGGGGTTGACTACCATGAACTCGTGGGCGCCGGAGCCGCCCATGATCCCGACGTCCGAACCGACGGCCACCGTCGCCAGGCCCAGGCGCTCGAAGATGCGGCGGTATGCCTCGTAGTGGAGCTGGTAGCTGCGGTCAAGGCCGGCCTCGTCGGCGTCGACGGAGTACGAGTCCTTCATGACGAACTCGCGGACCCGGATCAGGCCACCTCGCGCCCGCGGCTCGTCGCGGAACTTGGTCTGGAAGTGGTAGACGATGATCGGCAGCTGCCGGTAGCTGTTGACGATGTCGCGGACGAGGTCGGCCACGACCTCCTCGTGCGTCATGGCCAGCACCATGTCGCGTTCACCACGATCCTTAAAGCGCGCCATCTCCGGACCGATCTTGTCGTAGCGCCCGGACTGGCGCCACAGGTCGGCCGGGTGCACGACCGGCATCTCCATCTCCTGTCCGCCGATGGCGTCCAACTCCTCGCGGATGACCTGCTCTATCCGCTGTTGCACCCGGAACCCGAGCGGCAGGAGCGAGTAGATGCCGCTGCCGAGCTGTCGCACGTAGCCCGCCCGCACCAGCAGTCGATGCGAGGCCATATCGGCGTCGGCCGGATCATCGCGCAGGGTGGTGAAGAACAATCGCGAAAGGCGCATGGGCCCCCGATTCTACCCGGCGCCGACGAGATGCTCGGAAGCACGCAACCCGCGCAGGGGGAGCATGGCGAGGATCAGCATGGCGGTCGAGGCGATCAACAGGCCGTCGATGCCTCGCCAGTCGGCGGCCGAACCGCCCGCCAGCGATCCGGCGATCTGCCCGACGGCCAGGAACACCGAGTACAGGCCCATCACGGCACCGCGGTCTTCGGGATGCTCCTCGCTGATGTCGGCCAGCATGCCCAATGCGGCGGGGGTCGCGCCGGCCAGCACGAACAGGCCGGTCGCCATGACCACCAGCAGCGCCAGGCTCAGCGCCAACGCATCGGCCGGGGCATGGTTCAGGCCGGCGATGGCACCCACCATCCCGATGCCGCCCCCGGCCCCGATGGCCATGATCGTCGTCCGACGGTACGCCTTGAAGCGATTCCCCCAGTACAGCAGGCCGGCGAAGAAGATCACCAGCGCGACGGCCATTCCGACGCTGATCTGCCATGGTTCGAAACCGCCCATCAGGCGCTGGTTCTCGAAGCCCGGTGGCGGGTCGTTGACGAGCTGGAAGATCGACTGGCTCATCCAGGCACCGATGAAGGCGTTGATCGCGATCCAGGTCGGTGCCAGCAGCCACACCGACCGGCTCGACAGCAGCGTCCGGAACCGATCCCAACCCCCCGCCGTCCGCGCAGGGCTCCTCGCGGGCCCCGCCTCGGCGGTTGAGGTGCCGTCATCGGTCACCCCGTAGCGGTAGATCAGGAAGCTGACCCCGTACAGCACGGCGTTGAGGAAGAACCCGTTGCGACCGAGGACCTCCCACACTGGGCCGGCGGCGACGAGGCCGAGCCCCAGCCCGGCCAGCGTGGCGGCCTCGAAGCGCGCCACCGCCCTGCCGCGCAGTTGCTCGTCGCGCGAGGTGGTAAGCGCGATGAAGCCCAGGATCGACGGGATGCTGGCCGCGGCCGCCGCGCCCTCCAGCCAGCGGGTGACGCCGAGCAGCAGCAGGTGGGTGGTGACGGCCGTCATCAGGACCGCCACGGCACCGAACGCCGGCCCGTACTGCATCACCCGCCTTGTGCCGATGCGATCGGCGAGCATCCCGAACAACGGCGACAGGACCAGCTCGGCCACGTAGAAGGCCGCCGTCAGCAGGCCGACCTCGAAGGCGGTGACCTCCGGCGCGCCGAATGACTCCAGGTCGGCCAGGTAGTAGACGAGCAGCGCCCCGGTCAGGCCCGTGCTGAACCGGAGCGTGAAGGTCCCGAGCAGGACGGCCGTCAGCGAGCGCGACATCGGCCGCCAAGTATGCCGCCCGCCGCGAATCGGCGGGCGGGCGCGCGCGTCAGGCGGCGGTGCCGTCTCCCTGTGCGAAGGCGGCAAGCCCGAACGCGTCCTCGAGCGCCTCGGCCGGTCGGTAGCCGACGGCCGCCTTCGGCGCCTGGCCTGGGGCGAACAGGGCGACGGTCGGGATGCTCATGATCCCGTAGCGCCCGGCGGTCTGCGGATTGGCATCGACGTCGAGCTTGCGGACCTCGACGCTGCCGGCGTACTTGGTCGCCAGCTTCTCGATCTCCGGAGCGACCATGCGGCACGGACCGCACCATTCGGCCCAGAAGTCGACGACGACCGGCTTGGTGCTTCCCAGGACCTCGGTCTCGAACGTGGCGTCGGTGACCTCTGGGACGTTGGCGGACATGAGTTGCGTAGGTTCCTTTCGTGTGGTCGCCGTCAGCCGGCGACCTGCTGGAGCAGGTGGTAGGCGTCGACGACGCGGTCATCGACGAGCCGATACAGGACGGTGCTGCCGTCGCGACGGCTGGTGACGAGGCCAGCCGCGCGCAGGACGGACAGATGCTGGCTCATGTTCGGCACGTGGCAGCCGGCATCTCGCGACAGGTCGCTGACGCTGCGTTCGCCGTCGGCGAGCTGCTCGAGCACGCACAGCCGTTTTGGATCGGCCAGGGCACGCGCGATGGCAGCCGTGCGCGAACGACTCACTTCGGTGCTGAACGTTGCCTCCATCGCAC
>JADLBB010000020.1 GCA_020848055.1 Chloroflexota bacterium
CCGGTGTTCGACACCGCCGTCGGCAAGGTCGGCGTGTACATCTGCTATGACCGCCACTTCCCCGAGGGCGCTCGCGCATTGGGCCTGAACGGCGCCGAGCTGGTGTTCATCCCGTCTGCCACGTCGCGCGGGTTGAGCGAGTACCTGTGGCGCGTCGAGCAGGTGTCGCACGCGCTGGCCAATGGCTACTACGTCGGCACCATCAACCGGGTCGGTGTCGAGCCGCTGGGCGAGGACGATTTCTACGGCCAGTCCTACTTCGTGGATCCGCGGGGCCAGTTCGTGGGCGACGTCGGCGATCCGCACGCCGAGGAACTGATCGTGCGCGACCTCGACCTGGACATGATCACCGAGGTGCGCCAGACCTGGCAGTTCTTCCGCGATCGGCGTCCGGACGCCTACGACGACCTGGTTCGCCCGTAGGTTGGTGTCCGCAGGGCCACCCTCCGCTCGCGAAACCGATGGATCCGCTGAACGTCCCGACCCTCGTCCGCGCCGCTGATCGGCGCTCGGCATCGGGCCTGCCCGCCGGTAGCGCCGGCATGGAGGCCTTCGCCGATCCGGGCGCCTGGGTCGGGTTCCTTGACCTGGCGCCCGGCGGCACGTCGCAGTGGCACCACCACGGGGAGTGGGACAGTTACGCCTGCGTGCTGCGCGGCGTCCTGCGCTGGGAGTTCGGCCCGGACGGCACCGGCGCAATCGAGGTGGCTGCTGGAGATGCAGGTCGCATGCCCGCCCACGTCGTGCACCGTGATGTAAGCGCGGGTGACGAACCGCTGTCCCTCATCCTGTTCCGCGCCGGATCGGGGCCGCTGACGATCGAAGTGGACGGACCGGTGTAGCGGGTGCGGTTGCGGATGTTGTGGCACTTGTCGGCTGAGCGCCGCACTATCGCCTCCAATTGGCCGTCGGGCGACGCGGTGCAGGCTGAGCGCCGCACGATGGCCCCGGAGAGCCCCGCGATCGGTGATAGCGTTGGCCTGACAGGAATCTGCCAATTCCAGGCAAGGACCGATGGCGACGGCCACGCGCCACGTCGGCGGCCGAGTGTGAGAGTCGAGCGAGACGACAGATGTTCAATCTGCTCGTGATCGCGGTGGCCACGGTCCTGGGCGCGCTCGCCGGCTGGCTGGTCGGCGGATACGGAACGATGGCTGTCGTTGCCCTGAGCGGGATGGTCAGTGGCCTCGAAGACGGACCGCCCAACCTTGCGTATCTGGGGGGTCTGATCGGAGCGGTCGTGGGCGGAATGCTGGGCTTCACCCGTGCCCGGCGCGCACTGCATTCCCATGACGGCTGAACCGCGGGGGACGCCACCGTTGTACCGTGACCCGAGCATTGGACGCAGGACCAGGTTGTGATGGAGGAAGCGGCGCGCATGAAGTTCGGGATCACGCTCAAGCCGGATCATCGGTTCGACCGATCGGTCGAGCTCGCCAGGCGCGCGGAGGCCAACGGCTTCGCCTACGGCTGGATGTTCGACAGCCACGTCCTGTGGCGCGAGCCGTATCCGCTGCTGACGCTGATCGGCGTGGCCACCAAGAACATGCGCCTCGGGACCTGCGTCACCAACCCCGCCACGCGCGACGTCACCGTCACCGCCAGCGCCCTGGCCACGCTCAACGAGATCACCGGCGGGCGGATGGACCTCGGCATCGGGCGTGGCGACTCCGCCCGGCGCGTCATGGGCAAGAAGCCGACGACCGTGGCCTACATGGAGGAGTGCTGCCGCGTCATCCGCGCCCTGACCGCCGGCGAGAAGGTGACGCTCGACGGCACCGAGATCCAGATGGACTGGGCGACTCACGGCCCGGTGCCGATCTGGGTCGCCGGCTACGGACCGATGGCCCTGGCCGCCGCAGGCCGCGTGGCCGACGGCATCATCCTGCAGCTGGCCGACCCCGACATCATTCGCTGGTGCGTCGGTTTCGTCCGCGCCGCCGCCACCGACGCAGGGCGCGACCCCGATGCGATCGAGATCATGGCCGCTGCCCCCGCCTACGTGTCCGACGACCTGGCCCTCGCGCGCGACAAGGTGCGCTGGTTCCCGGCGCTGGTCAGCAACCACGTGGTGGACCTGATCAATCGCTACCCAAAGGACGAGTTGCCCGAGTCGCTGTGGAAGTACATCGAGGGCCGCGCAGGCTACGACTACCACCACCACGCCGAGGTCGGCAGCGACAATGCCTCCTTCGTGTCCGACGAGATCACCGACCAGTTCGCCATCGTCGGCCCGGCATCGGCGCACCGCGAGCGCCTGTCCGACCTGCGGGACGCCGGCGTCACCCAGTTCAACATCTACCTCATGAACGGCGAGGAAGAGGACTGCCTCGATGCCTACGGCGCGGGCATCATCGGCTCCTTCACGCCCTCCGTCGGTCGCGACCTCTGAGCCTGGTTGGGGGCAGGGATGCGCTACTTCGGACCCTGGTTGCTCTCAGCCGGCTGGGCGGTGCTGACCATCGGTCTCCCGCTGATGATCGGCGCCATCGCCCTGCTGACATGGCGCCTGCGAACCGATCCGAAGCACGCCGTTGACCGCACCCTGCGCGACGCCGCGGTCGTGCTCTCCGTGCTGGCGATCCTGGCTGCAACACTCCTGACCGACTCGCCCAGGCTTGGACCGCCCGACCCGGTCCACGTCAAGCTCATCCCGTTCGTCGATCTGTTCAGAGCGCTGACCGGCGAGGCATGGCTGAGGCTGACGCTGTTCGAGATGGCGGCCAACGTGTTGCTGTTCCTGCCGTTCGGCATGGCGCTTCGGTGGCGCAACCCTGGCATGAGCGTCCGCCAGGTCGTGCTCGTCGCCTGCCTGCTGTCGGTGGGAGTCGAGATCGCCCAGGGCGTGTTCACTCATGACCGATGGCCCAACGTGACCGACGTGATCATGAACACGCTGGGCGGCGGGATCGGGGCCCTCCTGGTACGACCCGGCCCTGCGCCG
>JADLBB010000021.1 GCA_020848055.1 Chloroflexota bacterium
CACGTCGGATGACACATCGGATGACACCAGCGACGACACGTCCGACGACACGTCCGACGACGCGAGCGACGACGATGAGGGTGACGACGCCGATGCGGACGACGCCGATGAGGCGCCCGACGATCGAGCGCCGGCCGACGACTGATGTCCGCCACCTGAGGAGGAAGCCGACATGACGCTGAACAAGATGATGATCATCGGCAATCTCGGCGCCGATCCGGAGCTGCGCTACACGCCGGGCGGCAAGGCCGTCACCGACCTGCGCGTCGCGGTCAACAACAACCAGCGCGGCCCGGACGGCGAATGGGTCGAGGAGACCCTCTGGTTCCGGGTCAGCGTGTGGGAGCAGGCTGCCGAGCGCCTGGCCGAGCAGTTGCGCAAGGGCAACAAGGTCTACGCGGAGGGTCAGCTGCGCGTCCGCGAGTTCGAGGGGCGTGACGGCGAGAAGCGACAGTCGCTCGAGCTCGCCTTCGCCCGGGTCGTCAACCTCGAGAGGCGTCCCCGCGACGAGGGAGGCGGCTCGGGCGGCGGCTACGACGACGCGCCGCCAGCCGTCCGGCCGCGCGGCGCCGAGCCCCGTTCATCCGCGCCGGGCGCCGAGATGGACGTGGACGACATCCCGTTCTGAACTCCAGGCAACAAAGAACACCGAGGTCCGATTCAGTAACATGCCAAACCCACGCGCCCGCCGCGAGTCGGCGGATTACTACCGCGATCGACGACGACGCAAGGTCTGCAACTTCTGCGTCGACAAGGCCGAGAGCATCGACTACAAGGAGGTCAACCGCCTCCGCCGATACCTCTCCGAGCGGGCCAAGATCGAGCCACGCCGCAAGACCGGTACCTGCGCGCGCCACCAGCGCATGCTCACCACCGCGCTCAAGCGGGCGCGGCACGTGGCGCTGCTACCGTACGCCCCACAACACCTGCGTCCCTGATCGCGGCCTGACATGCTCACCGGGCTGCTGCTGCTGGCCGGTGGGGCCGGAGCGGGGCTGTTCGGCGCGCTCCTCGGGCTGGGCGGCGGGATCCTGATCGTCCCGTTCCTGACCCTGGTGCTGGACCTGCCGATGCGCGTGGCGGTCGGCACCAGCTTGGTGGCGGTCATCGTCACCAGCGGCGCCAGCGCGGGCGTGTACCTCGAGCGCCACGTCGCCAACCTGAGGCTGGGGATGACGCTCGAGCTGTTCAGCGCCGGTGGAGCGCTGGTCGGCGGCCTCATCGCCTTCGCCATCTCTCAACAGGCGCTGGCCGCGCTGTTCGTCGGTCTCCTGGTCTACACCGCCGCGGCCATGGTCCGCCGCGGCGTGGGCGAGCGTCGTGCCGGCACCGCGACCGGTGGCGGGGCCTCGCAGGATGATGACCCGAGCCACGAGCCCGGCCCCGATGCGGTGCCGCGCCGGATCGGGGTGGGGATCGCCGGAAGCGCCTTCGCGGGCGTCGTATCGGCCCTGCTCGGCGTTGGAGGCGGGATCGTGAAGGTTCCCGTCATGCACCTCGGCATGGGGCTGCCGCTGCGAACGGCCACCTCGACCAGCAACCTGATGATCGGCGTGACCGCGTCCGCCAGCGCCCTGATCTACTTCATGCGTGGCGGCATCGACCCGCTCGTCACCGGCCCCACGGTGGTGGGGGTCTTCATCGGTGCTTCGATCGGCACCAGGATCGGGCACCGCATCAAGATCGGGTACCTGCGCTGGCTGTTCGTTGCCGTGCTGGCCTACACCGCGTGGGAGATGCTGGGGCTGGTGTTCGCATGAGGGATCGGGCGGCCGACACCGAGCTGGAGCGTCGCGTCGGACGGCTCATCACCGCCATGACTCGCCTCAGCATCGGCCTGCTGGTGATCGGCCTGGTGCTGCTGGCGCTCGATGGCCGCGACCTGCTGGCGGGATTCGAGCCGCTCGACCTGGGCCGGCTGTCCGGCGACATCCTGGCGGCACGGCCCGAGCCGTTCCTGTGGCTGGGCCTCATGGTCGCGCTGGGCACGCCCAGTGCCAGGGTCGCGGTGTCGCTGGTGGGCTACCTGCGCAACGCGGACCGGCTGATGGTCGGCGTGAGTGTCGGCATCCTGGCCGTCATTGCCACCGGCGTCATCCTGGCCGCCGAGCGAGGCTGAGCCCATGGGGCGAGGCGCGGGCCGAGGCCTGTTGACGGCGCGGCCGCGACGGGTGACACTCCTGGCTCCCGAGGGGGAGTACCCCACCAAGGCACCATCGACATTCCCGTCGGAATCGACCCCGTCCGGTGGTGCCGGCCGGCCATGGCCGGGAGAGACCTTCGGGCGTTCTGCGCGACTGCGTTCCAGCGTCGCCGCGCGCCTCGGAGGATAGGCCCGGATGGACATCATCCTGCTCATCGGTTCCCTCGCCGTGATCCTGGTAGCGGCCGAACTGTTCACCAACGGCATCGAGTGGCTGGGACACAAGCTCAACCTGGCCGAGGGTGCGGTAGGCAGCGTTCTGGCCGCGGTCGCCACCGCCATGCCGGAGACTCTGATCCCGATCATCGCCATCCTGGGCCCGGTGATCCTGGGCGGTGCTGCCAGCGAGGGCTCCCACGCGGTCGGCGTCGGGGCCATCCTGGGCGCGCCGTTCATGCTCTCGACACTGGCCATGTTCGTCACCGGCTTCGCGATCATCGCGTTCGCCCGGCGCGGACGGCGCGGGACCACGCTCAGCGTCAACACGGTCGTGCTGGGGCGCGACGTGTCGTTCTTCATCGTCGGCTACGGGGTGGCTATCGGGACGGCCTTCCTGCCACACGAGCTGTCATGGCTCAAGTGGGTCGCGGCGGCCGCGCTGTTCGTCCTGTACGCGATCTACGTCCGGCTCCACTTCGCCGACGAGGGTGCCGGCGGTGAGGCGCACGATCTGAGCCGCCTGCACCTGTCGCGCATGCGCCGATCACGGCCCATGCCCGAGATCGACGCCTTCGAGGGCGCACATTCGATCGGCGGCGGCGAGCCGGCCATGTCGATGGTGGTCGGCCAGGTCGCCCTGGCCCTTGGGCTGATCGTGGTCGGGGCGCAGGTGTTCGTGGGCGCGGTCGAGCACCTGTCCACCTCGATCGGGCTGGACCCGACCATCCTGGCGCTGATCATCGCCCCCATCGCGACCGAGCTGCCCGAGAAGTTCAACAGCGTCCTGTGGGTGCGCACCGGGAAGGACACGCTGGCGATGGGGAACATCACCGGCGCCATGGTCTTCCAGAGCTGCGTGCCCACCGTGGTCGGGCTGCTGTTCACGACCTGGGCCTTCACCCCCGACAGCCTGATCCATTTCCTCTCGGCCGGGGTGGCCTTCGCCTCGACCATCCTGATCTTCGGCGGCATGATGCTGCGCGGGCGCCTGACCGCGTGGTCGCTGCTGCTCGGCGGCCCCCTGTACCTGGTGTACCTGTACCTGGCGCTGTTCACCCCGCTCGGCATATCGACTCCGCCGGTCCATTGACCAAGCCGATCCCGTCGGTGGGTCGGGGCCTGCCCGATGTCGCGGGTATACTTCGCCTGTCCATCACTTGGAGGAAGCTGTGCTCAAGCAGGAGAGCCGTCCACGCGACGCGGCCGTGAACCCACCCACGACGGAGCTGTGGGCCTTCTTCCGCGGCGAGTTCGTTCCGCTGCGCGACGCGAACATCAACGTGGCCACGCATGGCTTCAACTACGGCACCGCCGTGTTCGAGGGCATTCGCGCCTACTGGAACGCCGATGAGGAGCAGCTGTTCGGCCTCGAACTGCTCGCGCACTACGAGCGGATCCATCGCTCGGCGGGCCTCCTGCTCATGGACGTCCGGCAGTCGCCGGCCGAGCTGGCCGAGATCACCGTCGAGCTGCTGCGACGCGACGGCCTGCGCGAGGACGTCTACATCCGGCCGATCGTCTACGAGAGTTCCGAGACGATCGGAGTGCGCCTGCACAACCTCGATACCGACATCACCATCTTCGGCGTCCCGTTCGGCCAATACATCGACACCGAGTCGGGCATCCGGGCCCAGGTGTCGAGCTGGCGCCGCACCGATGACAACGCCATTCCGGCACGCGGCAAGATCACCGGCGCCTACGTCAACAGCGCGCTGGCCAAGAGCGAAGCCCAGCTCAATGGCTACGACGAGGCCATCGTCCTGACCGCCGACGGGCACGTCAGCGAGGGCAGCGCCGAGAACCTGTTCGTCGTCAAGGACGGCGTGCTGATGACCCCTCCGATCACCGACAACATCCTCGAGGGCATCACGCGCGGCCGCCTGATCGAGATCGGCCGCGACCAGCTCGGCGTCGAGACGGTGATCCGCACCATCGATCGGACCGAGTTGTACATCGCCGACGAGGTGTTCCTGTGCGGCACCGGCGCGCAGATCAGCCCGGTCATCGAGATCGACCGGCGACGGGTGGGAGAGGGACGCCCCGGGCCGATCACCAGGCAACTGGCACACACCTACTTCGAAGCGGTCCGCGGCCGCGTGCCCGCGTATCGCGACTGGCTCACCCCCGTCTACTAGGCTCCGGCGGGCCGGCCGGCCATCGTCGAGCCGGCCGTCGTGCCGGGATCGGGAATCGATGACGACCGCCGACCACGATCGCTACTTCTGGCTCGGGCGCATGCTCGAGATGGTCCCCGGCACGATCTCGTGGGCCGTGCTGATCCTGCCGGTCTGGCTGAGCTTCAGCTATCCCTGGCTGGTCGCCTACTTCGTGCTCAGCTTCAATTTCTACTGGCTGTGCCGGGCGCTGTGGTTCAGCGGCGCGGTGATCGTGGCGTTCCGGCGCATACGCCGCGTGACCGCGACCGATTGGAGCGCACGACTGGCGACGCTCGTTGACCCCGCCCGCCGGCGCGCGGAGATCGAGGCGTTGCTGGCCGGCCCGGAGCGACCGCGCGCGGTGATGGGCATCGCGGCCCTGGGCGGAGGGGCGGCAGCCGAGCGACGGCGCCTGCGCGACGAATTGGCTGATCTGCGCCAGATCGAGGGCCTGGCCGAGGCTCCGCCACCGGTGGAGGACCTGGTCCACCTGGCGCTGATTCCCACCTACACCGAGCCGCTCGAGAAGCTGCACGCGACCGTCAAGGCCCTGGCGGAGGCCGAATGGCCGGTCGAGCGCAAGATCTGCGCCATCATCACCCGCGAGACCGATGCGGGCGGCATCGCCAACGTGGCCACCCTGCGAGCCGAGTTCGGCGACCGCTTCGCCGACTTCATCCACATTCTCGATCCACTCGAGCCGGGGATCGTGATCGGCAAGAGCAGCGCAATGGCCTGGGGCGGGCGCTACCTGTACCGGTTGCTGGTGCGCGAGCGCGGCATGGACCCGCACCGCATCATCGTCACCGACCTCGACTCGGACTTCCGGGTGCACCCGCAGTACTTCACCTACCTGTCGTGGATGCACCTGCGCGACCCGAACCGCGAGACGCAGCTGTACCAGCCGATCCCGTACCTGCACAACAACATCTGGCAGGCGCCGATCTTCCAGCGCCTGTTCGCAGCGGTTCTGACCCAGCTCCAGATGTGGCGCAGCGTCCTGCCCGAGAAGCTCGTCAGCTTCAGCTCGTACTCGACGACGCTGCACCTGGTGCACGACATCGGCTACTGGGCGACCGATGCCATCCCGGAGGACAGCCGCTTCTACTGGAAGAGTTACTTCCGCTACGGTGATCGCTTCCGGGCCGTGCCGCTGTTCATCCCGATCTACGGCGACGCGGTCCGAGCGCGGACGTACTGGCGCAGCATGGCCGAGCAGTACCTGCAGGTGCGTCGCTGGGCGTGGGGCGTGACCGACATCCCGTTCGTCGTGCGCAACGCGGTTCGTCACCACGAGATCAGCTTCTGGTCGCGCTTCTGGCGCATCGCCAACCTGTTCGGCGAGCACATCAACTGGGCCATCGCGCCGTTCGTGATCACGTTCGGCGCCACGCTGCCGCTGCTGCTCAACCCGGCCTTCGCAGAGTCCACGCTCGGCCAGAACCTGCCGGTGTACGCGAGCGCAATGCTGACGATGGCGCTCGTCAGCCTGCTGGTGCTGGTAGTGGTCGAGCAGTTCATCGTCCCGCCGCGGCCACCGGAGTGGGGCCGGCTACAGCGCGCGGCCAGTTACGCGCAGTGGCTCCTGCTGCCGCTCGTCGGCGTGTTCTTCAGCACGTTGCCGGCTCTTGACGCCCAGACCCGGCTGCTGACGGGTCGCTACCTCGAGTACCGGGTCACCGAGAAGGCATGAACCAGTCGCTGGCGCCCGCGCCGCTCACCGTGGTCCGCCTGGCGCGTTCGGTGGTCAGAATGGTCGTGGTGCCGGTCGCGGTCATGGTGGCCGGAGCGGCGAGCATGGTCGCCGGGGTCGTGACGGCCGAGCCGGCCGTGGCGGCCATCGGCCTGGTCCTGCTCGGCGCCCTCATCACGCTTGCCGGCGGCGCGACGATGATCGTGCTGCTCAGCATCCGGCTCACGATCGAGCCTGCCCAGGTGGTCGTGTCCTGGTTCGGTGGACAGCGGCGCTACACCCTTGCGCCAGGACCGGTCACCCGTGTGCGCCTGCGGGGCCCTGGGGCGTCGCGACTCAGCCCGCGTTCGGGGGCGTTGGGGTGGGGGATCGGGAGCGCCCGCCTACGGGACGAGGAGGAGATCGACCTGGTGCGGTTGGCGCCGACCGCGACCGCGATCCTGGTTCCGACCGAGAGCTGCCGCCTGGCGATCGCGCCGGCTGACGACCAGGCACTACTCGATGCGCTGGCGGCAGCGGCCGCGGCGCGACGCCAGGTGGAGGCCGCAGGCCCGGCGGTCGAGGAGCCCGAGCCGGAGGTCGACTTCGAGCCGACCGCCCTGACCGGCATCGAGCGGGCGCTGCTGGAGGAACGATTGCTGAGGGAGCGGATCGAGGCGGTGCGTGCCGCCGAGGCAGCTCGTGCCGCAGCAGTCGTGGCCGTCGAGGAGGTCGTTGCGCCCGCCACCCCGGGCGCAGGACCTGGCCGCCGGTCCGGCGGCCCGCGCTGGAGCGTCGGCTGGATCCTGGTCCTGCTGCCAACCGCTGCGGCCGGCGTCGCCTGGTGGCTGGGGACCACCGCCGGCAGCCTGCCACTGCCGGGAACCGACGTGGCGCGCCTGACGGCATTGGGCCTGGTGCTCGCCGGACCGGCGACGTCGATCGGCGCGGTGATGGCGCTGGCCTGGTGGCCGCGCCTGGTCGGCGTGGTGGTGGCCGGCGGACTGGTGACGATCGCGCTCATCGGCCGAAGCTTCGTCGCCTGATTGACAGACTCGGCCCGGCGCTGCGACCATCGGGCCGGAATCGAAGACGGCGGAGACGTTGTCATCCCGTCCCGATGATCGGGGCGGGATGTGTCATGTGACGGGAGTGCAGCCAGCGGTGTTCAGGCCGGTAGAAAGCAGGTTGGATGTGCCCACGCTCGAGCGCGAGATGATCGAGCGCTGGCGCGAGCGCGACACGATGGCGCGCTACCTTGCGCGCAACGAGGCATCCGACCGCCGCTTCAGCTTCATCGACGGACCGATCACCGCCAACAACCCGATGGGCGTGCACCACGCCTGGGGCCGGACGTACAAGGACCTGTTCCAGCGCTACCACACGATGCTCGGCGAGCGGCAGCGCTACCAGAACGGCTTCGATTGCCAGGGCCTGTGGATCGAGGTCGAGGTCGAGCGCGAGCTGGGCTTCAACAACAAGCGCCAGATCGAGGAGTTCGGGATCGATCGCTTCGTCGAACTGTGCTTCGCGCGCGTCGACCGCTTCTCGGCGATCCAGACCGAGCAGAGCCGCCGGCTCGGCTACTGGATGGACTGGGACCACAGCTACTACACCAACTCGGACGAGAACAACTACACGATCTGGGCCTTTCTGGCCGAGTGCCATCGCCGCGGCCTGCTGTACAAGGGCCACGACGTCATGCCGTGGTGCCCGCGCTGCGCCACCGGCATCAGCAACATGGAGGCCGCCGAGGGCTATGCCGAGGTCAGCCACGCGTCGCTGACGGTGCGCCTGCCGATCACCAGCCCCGGCCACGACGGCGAAGACCTGCTGGTCTGGACCACCACGCCCTGGACGCTGTCGAGCAACGTGGCCGCCGCCGTCCACCCCGAACTGACCTACCAACTGGTCGAGGGCCGCGACGGTCGGCGCTGGTGGGTCAGCGCCGGGTCGCGAGAACGCGTTGCCCGCGACGCGACCATCGTGCGCGAGGCGCCCGGGTCGGAGCTGGTCGGCCTGGCGTACACCGGGCCGTTCGACGATCTGTCCGCGGCGGCCGGGGTCGAGCACCGGGTGATCCCGTGGGACGAGGTGTCCGACGCCGAGGGAACCGGGATCGTGCACATCGCCCCCGGTTGCGGGCAGGTGGACTTCGCGCTGGCGAAGGCGCACGGCCTGGCCGTGATCGATCCGATCGACGAGTTCGGGATCTTCGGCCCCGGCTTCGGGTGGCAGGCCGGCCGCTACGCCGGAGCCACCCCCGATCCGGCCGATGACATGGCGCGCGCCGTGGCCGCCGACCTCGACGCCCGTGGGCTGCTCGTGGCGCGCGAGTCGTACCGCCACTCGTACCCGCACTGCTGGCGCTGCGGCACGCAGCTCATCTTCAGGCTCGTGGACGAATGGTTCATCGCCATGGAGCCGCTGCGCGGACCGATCAGCGACTCGACGCGCTCGATGAACTGGCTGCCGTCGGGCATCGGCCTGGAGGAGCGCGAGCTCGACTGGCTGCGCAACATGGACGACTGGATGATCAGCAAGAAGCGCTACTACGGCCTGGCACTGCCGATCTGGGAATGCGAGGCGTGTGGCGCGTTCGAGGTCATCGGATCGCGAGACGAGCTGCGCGGGCGCGCGGTCGCCGGCTGGCAGGGCTTCGAGGGCCATTCGCCGCCTCGGCCGTGGATCGACGGCGTCGAGATCGCCTGCGGCTCGTGTGGCGCCACGACGCGCCGCATCCGCGACGTCGGCAACCCCTGGCTGGACGCGGGCATCGTGGCGCTCTCCACGCTGCGCTGGAACTCGGACCCCGATTACTGGCGGGAGTGGTACCCGGCCGACTGGGTCAGCGAGTCCTTCCCGGGGCAGTTCCGCAACTGGTTCTACGCGCTGCTGACCGAATCGACCGTCATGACCGGGATGGCCCCGTCCCGGTCCCTGTTCGCGTACGCCCTGTTGCTCGACGAGCACGGCGAGGAGATGCACAAGAGCAAGGGCAACTCGATCCCGTTCGACGAGGCGGCCGAGCGCATCGGTGCCGACGTCATGCGCTGGATGTACGCATCGGCCAACCCGGCGGTCAACCTGCGCTTTGGCTACGGCCCCGGACACGAGGTCGTGCGCCAGTTCTTCCTGCCGCTGTGGAACACGTACGGCTTCTTCGTCACGTACGCGCGGCTCGACGGCTGGACACCGGACCAGGTCGACGGCGTGGACGGGGCGCGGACGCTGCTCGACCGGTGGATCCTGTCGCGGCTCGACGGGCTGGTGGGCGGGGTTCGTGAGTCACTCGACCGCTTCGACGCCATGGCGGCCACGCGCGCCATCGAGGGATTCGTGGACGAGCTTTCCAACTGGTACGTCCGTCGCAACCGGCGCCGATTCTGGAAGGGCGAGCTCGATGCCGACAAGCGGGCAGCCCACGCCACGCTGTACGAGGTGCTGACCACGCTGTGCCGGCTGTTGGCGCCGATCGTGCCCCATCTCGCCGACGCGATGTGGGACAACCTGGTCGTGGCCGTCGATGGGTCTCAGCCGGACAGCGTGCACCTGGTCGCGATGCCGGAGCGCGTCCCCGATCGCACCGATGCGTCGGTCGAGGCGTCGGTCGAGCTGACGCGCCGCATCGTGGCGCTCGGCCGCGCCGCCCGATCAGCCGCCGCAGTCAGGACTCGCCAGCCGCTGCGCGCGGTGCGCGTCAAGCTGCCGGCCGCGGCGCGCGGCGCGATCAGCCAGGATGCCGGGGCTGCCGAGGAGTTGCGCGGCCAGGTCTGCGACGAGCTCAACGTCCACGCGCTCGAGGCGATCGGCGACGAGTCGGAGATGGTCGAGCGCGTCCTGTACCCGCTCTTGCCGGTCATCGGGCCGCGCCACGGCAGCGCGGTCGGCTCGATCATGGCCGCCGTCCGCTCCGGGGCGTGGACAGCCAGGCCCGACGGCACGGTCGAGGCGGGCGGTGTCACGCTTCAGCCCGACGAGTTCGAGCTCACCGCCCGAGCGCGCGCCGGTCACGAGGTCGCCGAGGACGGGGACCTGCTGGTGGCGCTGGACACCTCGATCGACGCCGAGCTCGAGGCCGAGGGGCTGGCGCGCGAGGTGGCCCACCGGCTGCAGGCGATGCGGCGCACGGCCGGCCTCGAGATCAGTGACCGGATCCGGGTCTCCATCGGCGGCGACGCGGCCGTGGTCGATCGATTGCGGCCGCACGGCGACTGGCTGGCCTCCGAGGTGCTGGCCACCGGGCTCGACATCGGGGCCGGGCCGTCATTGGATGGCGCGCTGGAGCGGGAGGCGGTCGAGCTGGCCGGAACATCGGTGGAACTGGCGATCGCCCGCGCGTGAGCCCGCACTCCGGTACAGTCTGCTGATGGACTCGAGCCGCTGGGCCTGGCGCGCGACCTGGGCCCTGGCGGTCACCGCGGTCGTGCTGTACGTGGCCGACCAGCTCACCAAGGCGTGGGTGGTCGCCACGATTCCCTACGGAGAGCAGGTGCCGGTCATCGGCAACCTCGTCGTGCTCTGGCACCTGCGCAACACCGGCGCGGCGTTCAGCCTGTTCCAGGGCGCCACGTGGCTGTTCGTCCCGGTCCACCTTCTGGCGATCGGCATGGTCGCCTACTTCCACATCCAGCTGCGCCAGCGTTCGTTGTGGATCCATGTCGTGCTCGGCGCGATCCTGGCCGGGGGCCTGGGCAACCTGACCGACCGGCTGCGCCAGGGGTACGTCACCGACTTCGTGAGCGTCGGCATCGGCGACCTGCGCTGGCCGGCCTTCAACGTGGCCGATCCGTGCCTGGTGCTCGGCATCATCATCCTGGTCGCGTACCTCATGTTCGCCGAACGCAGCGAGCCGGCTCGCGACGCCGGCGACCCAAGCTCATGACAGCGCTGGCGGACCGGGTCATCGAGGGTCCGGCGCCGGCGGGACGGGTGGACCTCGCCGTCGCGGCCGTCGCGGGCATCAGCCGCGCCCACGCGCAGCGCCTGATCGGCGATGGCCGGGCGCTGGTCGCCGGCCGCCGTCGCCGTCCTTCGGATCGTCTCGACGGCGGCGAGGTCATCCGGGTCGAGCTGACCGCCATACCGGACGGGTCCATCGAGCCGACGAATGTGCCGCTGCGCGTCGCGTACGAGGACGCCACGATGCTGATCGTGGACAAGCCGGCCGGGCTCGTCGTCCACCCTTCGGCTGGCCACGCCGGCGACACTCTCGTCAACGCCCTGCTCGGACGGGCCATCGAGCGCGGCGAACGGTTGGGCTCCATCTCCGGAGTGGATCGGCCGGGCATCGTGCACCGGCTGGACAAGGACACCAGCGGCCTCATCGCGGTGGCCAAGACCGATGCGGCCCAGGCCTCGCTCATGCGCCAGTTCGGCGATCGAACCATCGGCAAGACGTACCTGGCCCTGGTGCGCGGCACGCCGGTGGCGGACCGAGGCAGGATCGAGGCGCCGATCGGGCGCGACCCTCGCGATCGGCAGCGCATGGCGGTGGTGGGGGACGGTCGCGCCGCGACGAGCGAGTACGAGCGCATCGCTGCCCACGGTGGCTACGCGCTGCTGGCCGTGCGACCGCTGACAGGGCGCACTCACCAGATCCGCGCCCACCTGGCCCACATCGGGCTGCCGATCGCCGGAGACCTGCGCTACGGCGGGGGAGAGGGCCCCGGCGGCCTGCGCCGCCAGTTCCTGCATGCCGCGCGGCTGGAGCTTGCACGACCGGTCGACGGGGCGCGCCTGCGGGCGTGGAGCGAGCTGCCCGCGGACCTGGCCGCCAGCTTGGCGGTCACCGGTATCGAGCCCGACGAGCGGCTGCCGGTCGGTGTCGGCGCCGAGGTGGAGTCATGAACGAACCGTTCGCACCCGAACCGGACAAGCGCATGACGTTCCCGAACCCGATGCTGGTGGTGGTGTCGGGACCATCGGGCGTGGGCAAGAGCACGATCGTGGCCGAGATGGCGCGGAACCACCCGCAGGTCGTGCCGATCGTCACCGCCACCACCCGCGAGCGGCGCGATGGCGAGATCAACGGCGTCCATTACCACTTCCTGACCGATGCGGCCTTCCGCGAGCTGCTCGCGCGGGATGGCCTGCTCGAGCACGCCGACAACCACGGCCACTGGTACGGCACCCCGATCGACCAGGTGCGAGGCATCCTGGCCGCGGGACGCGACGCGATCCTGACGATCAGTCCGGAGGGCGCGCGCAACGTCCGCCGGCGCGTGCCCGACGCCCTGCTCATCTTCGTCATGCCGCCCTCGATGGAAGCGCTGGACCGGCGATTGCGTGGCCGCGGTTCCGAGAGCGAGGCGGACCTGGAGCGCCGCCGCCTCGATGCGGAGCGCTGGATCGCCGAGGCGGGCGACTACGATCACGTCGTGGTCAACGAGACCGGCCATCCCGAGGAGGCGGCTGAGCGGATCTGGGACATCATCCAGGCCGAGGCCCGCCGCGACCCACCGCGCCGACCTCGCGTCTGAGGGCGCGCCGATGAACGACGCGGGCCGCGCGGTGCGCGTCGCCGTCGAGGCGATCGCCGACCGTCCGGAACGAACGTTCTCGTACCTGCTGCCCGACGCGCTCGGGCCGGCCGCGCCCGGGGCCCTGCTGCTGGTGCCGTACGGTCCTCGGCTGGCCCTGGGGTACCTGCTCGACGGACCGGCCGAGCCATCGGCGGCCGCGCTGCGCGAGGTGGAGGCGGTCGTGTCCGAGCCGATGCTGACCCCCGACCTGCTCGACCTGGCCGTGGAGCTGGCCACCTACTACCGCGCACCGCTCGGGACCACCATCGCGGCGATGCTGCCGCCGGGCCTCGAGTCCCGTGTCGCGCGCCGCTGGTTCGTCGCGGACCCCGAGCGGCTGCCGCCCGAGCTGGACGGCATGGCGGACGGCGAAGGGGCCATCAGCGATGCCACGTTGCGCCAGCGGGGGCCGCGTCGCGGCGGCGCGGCCTGGATCGAACGACTGCGTCGGGCCGGAGTCCTGCGAGCCGTGTGGCAGCTTCGCCCGCCGGATGTCGCGGCGCGGCGGGTGCGGACGGTGCGGGCCACCACGTCCGGCCCGTTCGCCCCGCCGCGCGGTCCCATCCAGCGCGCCATGATGGCGGTGCTGGGCGCCGACACTCGAACGCTCGCCAGCCTGGCGTCCGAGGTCGGGGTGGAGCCGGCGCGCCTGCTCGGTCCAGCTCGCCGGCTCGAGGCAGCTGGCCTGGTCGAGCTGGGCTGGCAGGCGGTCGAGCGCGATCCCCTCGCGCACCGCGAGGCTCTCGACGCGCCCGAACACGGCCTCGCCGGCGAGCAGCGCGAGGCACTCGACGCGATCATGGCGCTGCCGCCCGGTGGCGAACTGCTTCTGCAGGGAGTGGCCGCATCGGGCAAGACAGATGTCTACCTCGGCGCGGTGCGGGCCACGCTGGCGTCGGGTCGCGGTGCGATCGTGCTGGTGCCGGAAGTGACGCTCATCCCGCAGCTTGCCGACCGGCTGCGCGCGGTGGTCGGGGAGCGGCTGGCCGTGCTTCACTCGGCGCTGTCGGCGGGGGAGAGGCACGACGAGTGGTGGCGCATCCTGCGTGGCGACGCGAGGGTGGTGGTCGGCACCCGGACCGCGGCGTTCGCACCGCTCGATGCCGGTCTCATCGTCATCGACGAGGAGCACGACGGGGCGTACAAGTCCGACCGCACCCCGCGCTACGACGCGCGCTGGGTCGCGCGAGGCCGCGCCGTCGCACTTGGCGCGCGACTCGTCCTCGGCAGCGCGACACCGGATCTCGTCACCATCGCCCGCGTGCGCGGTGGTTACGCCGAGTCGGCCCGGCTGCTTCAACGTCGGGTGGGTGGGACTCCGGAGATCGAGGTCGTGGACATGCGGGCCGAGCTGGCAGGGGGCAATCGGTCCATGTTCTCCGCGCCGCTCGCGTCGGCGCTGGACGGCCTCGAGCGCGGCGCCGAGCAGGCGGTCCTGGTCATCAACCGGCGCGGCGCAGCGACGTTCATCCTGTGCCGTGACTGCGGCGAGAGCCTGCGCTGTCCGGACTGCGATCTGCCGTACGTCTACCACCTCGACGGCAGGACGCTGCGCTGTCACCATTGCGGTCGCACGTCCACCCCGCCCGAGACCTGCCCGACCTGCGGGAGCGCGCGCATCCGGTACTTCGGGGCCGGGACCCAGCGCGTGGAGTCCGAGCTGCGCGCACGCTGGCCGGCGCTGCGCGTGGCGAGGCTCGACTCTGACGCGGTCTCCGCGCGACGCGGGTTCGAATCGGTGTATGACGACTTTCGCGCCGGACGGGTTGACGTGCTGGTCGGCACGCAGCTGGCGGCCAAGGGCCTCGACCTGCCGTCGGTGACCGTGGCCGCCGTGGTCGCTGCCGACGTGACGCTCAACCTGCCCGACTATCGGGCCGCCGAGCGCACCTTCGCGCTGCTGGCGCAGGTCGCCGGCAGAGCGGGACGCGGACCCCGGCCGGGCCGCGTGCTGATCCAGACCTACGCCCCTGGCCACCACGCGGTTCGCACCGCGGCGATGCTGGACGTTGATGGCTTCGCCGACGAGGAGCTCCTGCGAAGGCGTCTGCTGGGCTATCCGCCCTTCAGCCTGCTGGCCCGGCTGATGATCGCCGATTCCGACCGCGACCGCGCCCTGGAGCGAGCCGAGCGCGCGGCCGCTGCCAGCGCGATTCCCGGGGTCGAGGTGCTCGGGCCGCAGCCGTCGTACGTGCCCCGCCGGGCGGGTCGCTACCGGTTCCAGGTCGTGCTGCGGTCGCCGGCCGTCGAGGCGCGGATGGCGGCCCTCGAACGGGTCCCGCCAGGGGTGGCGATCGACGTGGACCCCGAGTCGCTGCTCTGAAGATCGGTACAATGCTGCGCGCCATGGCCCTGCGTCGCATCGTCACCGCCGAGGATCCAATCCTCCGGGAGCGGACCAAGAAGGTGTCGAACTTCGACGCCAGCCTGCATCGCCTGCTCGACGACATGCTCGAGACGATGCGCGACGCTCCCGGCGTGGGCCTTGCCGCCAACCAGGTGGGCGTGCCGCTGCAGGTTGCGGTCATCGAGATCGACGAACGGATCACCGAGCTCGTCAACCCGCGGATCGTGCGCTCGTCCGGCGAGCAGGTTGACTGGGAGGGCTGCCTGTCCATCCCCGGTTACGTGGCCGAGGTCGGTCGCGCGGCCGCGGTCACGGTCAAGGCGAAGGACCGTCGCGGGCGCGAGTTCCGCATCAAGGGCACAGAGCTGCTGGCCCGGGCGCTGCAGCACGAGATCGATCACCTCAACGGTGCCCTGTACGTCGACCACCTCGACTCGCTCGACGAGCTGGTGCGCGTCGGCGAGCACGACGCCGATGAAGAGGCCGGCGAAGCGGCCGGGTGACCAGCCTCGGACGAGTCGTCTTCCTCGGTACCGGCGCCTTCGGCGTGCCATTGCTGGCCCGGGTCGCGGACGCTGCCGGCGACCTGCTGGTCGTCAGCCAGCCCGATCGGCCGGCCGGTCGCAGGCTGCAGTCGCGCGCCTCGCCGATTGCGACGGCCGCCCGTGAGCGCGGCCTTCGCCTGCTGACGCCCGTCCGGCTGCGCTCGGATGAGGCAGGTTCGGCGATCGCGGACTTCCGGCCCGACGGCCTGCTGCTCGTCGCCTATGGCCAGCTCGTCCCCGCCGCGCTGCTCGGGGTCGCCGAGCGACCGCCGCTCAACGTCCACCCATCGCTGCTGCCGAAGCACCGCGGAGCGGCGCCCGTGGCGGGCACGATCCTCGCCGGCGACGCGCAGGGCGGGTTGAGCCTGATGGTCATGACGCCACAACTTGATGCCGGACCCATCGTGGCGCAGTGGGCGGTCACGCTCGGAGGGCGGGAGACGACGCCCGAGCTCGAGGCGACCCTTGCGGCGCTGGCGGCCGAGGTCGTGCCGGCGCACCTGGTTGACTGGGCGGCCGGTCGGACGGTCGCGGTGGCCCAGGACGAGGCCGCCGCGTCGATGGTGAAGCCGTTCAGGCGCGTCGACGGCTGGATCGACTGGCGCCGCAGCGCAACCGAGATCGACCGGCAGGTGCGGGCCATGCAGCCCTGGCCCGGCGCCTGGACCACCCTCGACGGCCGTCGCCTGCACGTGCGACGGGCGCGGCCGGTGCCCGGCGTGGACGATGTCCCGATCGGTGTGCTGCTGCCCGGAGACGTGCCGCGCGTGGCCTGCGGGCTCGGTGCGCTGCTGCTGGAAGTCGTGCAGGCCGAGGGCCGTCCCAGCATGCCGGCCACCGACTGGCGGCGCGGGCTGCCGCGCGAGCACGTCCTGCTCGGAGCCGGGCGCACGGACGAGCCCTGAGGGCGTTCTCCGATATACTCGACCGCAGCAAATTCGCACTTGGGCACCGAACCATGCCACTGCTGTTCGATCCCGTCTACATCGTCCTCCTGGTTGTCACGCTCGGCATCACCGGCTGGGCCGCGTGGCGCGTGCGCTCGACGTACGCGAAATGGTCCAAGGTCGATTCCGGGCTCAACGTCGACGCGTTCGACTTCGCGCGACGCCTCCTCGACCGCCAGAACCTGGCCGACGTGCGCATCGAGCCCACGCCGGGCCAGCTGACCGATCATTACGACCCGCGCGGCAAGGTCCTGCGCGTCAGCACCCAGGTGGCCGACGCCTCGGCCCTCGAGACCAGGGGACTGGCGGCGAGCGGACCACGCCTGTCGGTGGCGGCCGCGGCCGTCATCGCGCACGAGGTCGGCCATGCCGTCCAGGACGCCCAGGGCGACACGGCGATGAAGCTGCGCATGCTGATCGTGCCGGCCGCCCAGTTCGGGTCAGGCATCGCGCCGTGGCTCGTGATCGCTGGCGTCTTCCTGCAGATCACCGGGCTGGCCATCGTCGGACTCATCGGCTTCGGCGCGGCCGTGCTGTTCACGTTCGCGACGCTGCCGGTCGAGATCGGCGCATCCGGCAAGGCGCTGGCCTTCGTCAACGGCCTGGGCCTGGTGGGAGAGAAGCAGGACGGGGCGCGCGACGTCCTCAAGGCGGCGGCCTGGACCTACGTCGCCGGCGCGCTGACGGCGCTGCTCACGTTCCTGTACTACGCGTGGCTCATCTTCGGCCGGCGTGACTGACCTTCCGATGGCCGGGCCACGCCCGGCCATCAGCGAGATCCCGCATCCCGCCCTCGCCGCGTGGCTGACCGCCCGCGGCGAGCCCGCGTTCCGGGCCGGGCAGATCCTCGCGGGCGCGCACCGGCCAACCAGCGCATCATTCGACGACCTGAGCGACCTGCCGATGTCCCTGCGCGGCGCGCTGGCCGATGCGTTCGAGTTCAGCACCATCGCCGACACGCACGTAATCTCCGGCGACCGCGGGCTGACGGCCAAGGCGGTCCACGAACTGGCCGACGGACAGCGCATCGAGTCGGTGCTGATGCGTTACCCGGCGCGCGGACGCTCGAGCGAGCGGACGACGATCTGCATCAGCAGCCAGGCCGGATGCGCGGTCAACTGCCCGTTCTGCGCCACAGGGCAGGCGGGCTTCGGGCGCCAACTGACGCCGGGCGAGATCGTGGACCAGGTCCTGCACTGGCACCGGCCACCGTGGAGCGCGCTGGGTGACGGGAGCACCGGCCACTACAACATCGTCTTCATGGGCATGGGCGAGCCGTTGAACAACGCCGATCGCGTGTTCGCCGCGGTGCGACTGCTCAACGACCCCGAGCGCCTGGGCATCGGCGCGCGGCACATCACCGTCTCGACCTCCGGTGTCGTGCCCGGCATGGACCGCATGATCGACGAGCTGCCGCAGGTGAACCTGGCCATCAGCCTGCACGCCACCACCGATGCGCTGCGCGACGAGCTCGTGCCGATCAACCGCAAGTGGCCGGTACGCGAGGTCGTTGCAGCCGGCCGTCGATTCGCGGCCCGCACCGGGAGGCGCGTGAGCCTGGAGTACGTGATGATCGACGGCGTGAACGACACCGATGAGCAGGCCCTCGGACTGGCGGCGCACGCGCTCGGCTGGCTCTCGCACGTGAACCTCATCCCGCTCAACCCGACGCCCGGGTCGCGTTGGAGCGGCACGCCGGCCGCGGGGATCGCTCGCTTCGGCGCGCTGCTGCGCGACCGCGGAATCGGCGTGACCGTGCGCGACACGCGCGGGCGCGACATCGACGCCGCCTGCGGCCAGCTCCACGCGCAGCTGGCGGGCCGGTCGCTGCGGGAACTGCGCGCGGTGGAGGTACCCGCATGAGGGGGCCGATGACCATCAGCGCCAGCATCCTCAATGCCGACTTCGCCCGGCTGGGCGACGAGGTGCGCCGCGCCGATGCCGGCGGCTCCGACTCGGTCCACCTCGACGTCATGGACGGCCACTTCGTCGACAACCTGACCTTCGGACCGGTGGTGGCCGCTGCCATCCGGCCTCACAGCACCCTGCCGTTTCACACACACCTGATGATCACCCATCCGCTCGCCTATGCAGAGCGTTTCGCGCGGGCCGGGTCTGACCTGGTGATCTTCCATGTCGAGGCAGACGACGATCCCGACGCGGTCATCGACGCCATCGTGGCGGCCGGCCGCCGGCCGGGCATCGCGCTCAACCCAGAGACGGACGCATCGGTCGTGCTCCCGTATCTCGCGCGGGTCGACCTGCTGCTGGTCATGACTGTCAACCCCGGCTGGGGCGGCCAGGCCTTCATGCCCGAGGTCATGCCGAAGCTGCGCGAGCTGCGCGCCGAGGTGGATCGCCGCGGCCTGTCGCTCGAGATCGGCGTCGATGGCGGGATCAACCTGGACACCATCGGCGACGCGCGCGACTCGGGAGGCGAGGTCATGGTCGTGGGCAGCGCCCTGTACAGTACCGATGGCGACCTGGCGCCCACGGTCGCCGCCCTGCGCGACGCCGCCTTGCGCGACGCCGCGTTGCGCGCCGAACGATCCGCCGAAAGGACCTGACCCTGCCCTCGCGCCACCTGCGACCCGCCGCCGCGGCACTTGTCCTGTTGATCAGCGCGCTTGCCGCCTGCGGTCAGACCCTGCCGTTCGTGCCGACCCCGGCACCGACCCCGGAGCAGCCGCGGGAGGTGCTGATCCAGGCGACGCTGCCCGACGGCAGCCCGCTGGCCGGCGTGGCCGTGGTGGCCGGCACTCAGCGAGCGATGACCGATGCGTCGGGAGCGGCGACCCTCTCGCTCCTGCCTGGATCGACGGTCCGGGCCACACTCGACGGCCACGACCCGACGGACGGCGTGGTCGGTGCCGACGGCCCGCTCCGCCTCCAGCTGCGCAACAACGTCGCCACGGGCACGATCACCGATCCGGCGGGTAAGCCGATCGCCGGCGCGCGCGTGTTCGTGGACGGCGCGACGACCGTCGCGAGATCCGATGGTGCCGGCTCATATTCGCTGGCCGGGGTGCCGTCCGACGCGACGCTCGTCTACAAGATGCCCGGCTACCGCATCGGCGAGGTGCGGGCGGGCGCCGACTTGGCGATCGACGTCACGATGCAGCCGTTCGAGGCGCGCGCCCTGTATGCGCCGGCGGCGGTGTTCGAGGCTCCCGGGCGCCTGGACGCCATGCTCGAGCTGATCGATCGGACCGAGGTCAACGCCATGGTCATCGACGTCAAGGAGACCGATGGGCGCCTGTACTGGGCCACCGACCTGCCTGCCGCGGTCGCCGTGGGTGCCGTGCGCGAGCACCCGCTGTTCGACCTTGCGGAGCTCCTGCCCAAGCTCAAGGCGCGCGGCATCTACACCATCGCCCGCATGGTCTCGATGAAGGACAACACCCTGGCCGCGGCGCGCCCGGAGTTGGCGGTCATGAACGTCGCCACCGGCGAACCGTGGCGCGACAACATCGGTGGCGCCTGGCTGGACCCGTCGGCGCCCGGGGTGGGGGAGTACCTGGCAGCGCTGGCCGGCGACCTGGCCGCCAAGGGCTTCGACGAGGTCCAGCTCGACTACATCCGCTTCTTCAGCGACGGCCCGTACGACCTGGCCGATACGAACCTGCCGAACACCCAGTCCTTCCGCCTGCCCGCCATCCGCCGCGTCATGAGGGTCGTGAGCGAGCAACTGGACGCCACGCACACGTTCCTTGCCGCCGACGTGTTTCCGATCAGCTTCATCGTTCCCGACGACCAGGGCATCGGCCAGCGTCCCGAGGTGATCATGCCGTACGTCGACTACTTCTGCCCGATGGTGTACCCATCGCACTATGGCCCCGGCGTCTTCGGCTTCACGGTGCCCAACGACCATCCGTACGAGGTCATCGACCGGTCGCTCAAGATCATGAATCAGGAGGCGGCCGGGCTGCCGATGGTCATCCGTCCGTGGATCCAGGACTTCGGCTACGGCCCCTTCCCGCCGTACACCGCGGACCAGGTGCGCACCGAGATGCAGGCCGCGGCCGACAACGGGGCGCAGGGCTGGATGATCTGGAACGCGCGCGCCACGTTCAGCGAGGCGGCGCTGGGTCCGCCGCGCGACGACGAGGTTGCCGTCGCATCGCCGGCACCGAGCGGGGCGCCCTGATGCGGCTCGTCGTGCAGCGCGTGACGGGCGCATCGGTGCGGGTCGGCGATCGACACGTGGCCAGGATCGGTGACGGGGCCCTCGTCCTCGCCGGCATCGGCACCGCCGACACCCCGGAGATCGTCGACCGCATGGCGGACAAGCTGGTCGGCCTACGCTACTTCCGCGACTCCGAGGGACGAACGAATCTTGCCATCGCCGAGGCGGGTGGGGCGCTGCTGGTCGTGAGCCAGTTCACGCTGTACGCCGACCTGCGTCGCGGGCGCCGACCCGGGTTCACCGATGCGGCGCTACCCGAGACGGCGGTTCCGCAGCTGGATCGGTTCGTCGGGCGCCTGCGCGAAGGGGGCATGGATGTGCAGACCGGCGAGTTTGGCGCCGAGATGACCGTGGAGCTCGTGAACGACGGGCCGTTCACGCTCGTGATCGATTCGGAGCGCGATCTGGCCTGAAGGCGGGTCAGACCTTCTGGGCGGTTCGGCGGCAGCGGCTGCAGGCCTTGACCTTCGAGACCTTGCCGTCGCTCACGACGGTCATCGGCTGAAGGTTGGGCAGCCATCGGCGCAGTGCGCGCTTGCGGTTCATGCCCACCGACTGGGGGTTCCAGCCGGTGATCGGGCGCTTGCCGCAGATGTCGCAGACGCGGGCCATGGGTCGAATCGTCTCCAATCAGAACGAAGCCGGCGCCGGGCGCCGGAACGATCGGGATGGTAGCACGCTACGATCGGGCCATGCAATCGAGCCGGGAGCTGGGCCCGGAGGACCTCGACCGGCCGATCCGCAGCGTGCTGCCCGCGCTGGCGCGACGGACGGCCGGCCTGGC